>RFGN01000411.1 GCA_003696645.1 Gammaproteobacteria bacterium
AGCGCCAGCTTGAGACCTGCTGCACCACTGCCAATGACTAGGACATCGTAAGAAAATTGCTCATTTGGCATCTAAATATTATACTTCAAGCCTGTTCAAATCTCTGTATGGGCCTGGTCGATGAACTTTACCAAGAATATTATGTCATATTTGCAAGATTGTCAGGTGAGTGGCTCCATACCCAAAGCAGGAGAAAGTCTTGAGCCACCAGGATGTTGACAAGGTTTTAGTGGATCGGGCGCGCAAAGGAGACAGGAAAGCATTTGACATGCTGGTTTTGAAATACCAAAACAGGATCGTGCAACTGGTTTCCCGATATATTTCACACCGAGAAGATGCCATGGATGTTGCACAGGAGGCCTTTATCAAGGCATATCGTGCACTTCCCAGCTTTGAAGGAAATAGCGCATTCTATACCTGGCTGTATCGTATTGCCGTCAATACCGCAAAGAACTGGAGCATTGCCAAGGCAAGACGACCGGCCAAGCGAGAGTCGGAATTGTCGGACAGCGAACAGCATGAATTCGATGTTACCCTCAAGGATCAGGACTCGCCGGATCACCTCGCGATGCGAGATGAGCTTGAACGGGTCATCAGACTGTCGATTGAATCATTGCCTGAAGAATTGCGCTCTGCCATTGTCTTGAGAGAAATGGAAGGCCTGAGCTACGATGAAATTGCCCAGATCATGGATTGTCCGGTCGGTACGGTACGATCAAGGATATTCAGGGCGAGGGAGGGGATCCAGAAACGTCTGGAACCTTATTTACAGGAATAAAACAACAAAAAACCAACGATGATGAAAGATTACAAGACCCTTGTTTCAGCCTGTATTGATGGAGAAGCCGATGAAGATGAGGTGCTTCAGTGTCTTGAGGCCATCAGAAAGGATCCTGAGCTGGAGCGTTATTGGGCCCAATGTTGTGCGTTGACAGATGTCCAGCACCAGCGTTTCAGTTTTCATCCTGATAGTTCCTTTACTCAAAGAATCTGGGCCTCCATAGACACTTCAACCTCTCCAAGTCAGCTGGTGACGCTTAAATCGAAAAGATCCTCTGTACCATCTTCGTTATTTTCAAGGCGTTGGCTTCCTCTTGCCATGGCCGCATCTGTGGCTGCCATGGCCATTGTCTATCTTGAAGGAACGGGGCTGAAAACAATTTCAGCTGATCCGGCATTGCAGGTTTCTGCAAAGGGCCGAGAGATAAATGTGGCCGATCAGAGAAGCTCCATCAGCAAGATAGATGAACCTCTGGCTACACTGGATAACCGAATTGCTGTCGACAATGAAGGAAATCTGTATCTTGCGGATCAGGTACTGGATCGCAATGAACTGGTACGTCAGCGATTGGATTCGGGACACCTCCCTGTTAGCCGCGTGAAGTATTGACATGATCGAGGAAACTGCCATTGTTCGCGCTGTTGACGGAAACAGGATAGAGGTTGAGACCCTGAAGAAGTCTGCCTGTGGCGGATGTTCCCTTCAACATGGTTGTGGGACAGGCCTGTTGTCCAGATACTTGTCCCGTCGTGCGAAACAGAAGATTGATATCCCTTATGATCGTGATATGGGGGCGCGGGTTGGGGATCGAGTGATCCTCGGAATAGCACCTTCCGCGGTTTCAAAAGGCTCATTTGTCTCATATATCATTCCACTAGTTGCCATGATCGCCATGGCCCTGCTTGCGGGCTTGCTGTTTGACCTTCATAATGATGCGGTGACCTTGGCAGGCGGGGGGATTGGTCTGATACTGGGGCTGCGACTGGCGCGGTATTTGACCGGGAATTTTTCAACAAAAGCAGATTTTCAGCCTGTCATCCTTCGCAAGATCCCATAAAATAATACAAGGAATTGTTCTATGATGTTGTGCCTTAAACATTCATGTCTTTTTGGGCCACTGTTTGGCCTGTTGTTGCTGGTTGATTCGGCGAATGCTTCATCTCTTCCGGATTTTACCGATCTGGTCAAGCAGGAGACGCCTGCGGTCGTCAATATCAGTACGACCCAGAAGGTTCACCAGGCTCATTCACGATTTCCTCACGGCATTCCGAATCTTCCTGGAAATCCTCCATTTGATGATTTTTTTCGCCGCTTCTTTGATGATGACAAGGAAGGTGATGGTGAAGATTATGAGACTGAATCACTTGGTTCAGGGTTCATCATCAGTGACGATGGCTATATATTGACCAATTACCATGTGGTCAACGAGGCCAATGAAATCATTGTTCGTCTGAATGATCACAGTGAGGTCGATGCCGAGATTGTAGGAAGCGACAAGCGCAGTGATATTGCACTTCTCAAGGTAGACAAGAAAAACTTGCCATTTGTCCGCATTGGCAATCCAAAGGACCTTGAGGTGGGCGAATGGGTGCTGGCCATTGGCTCGCCCTTTGGTTTTGATCATTCTGTTACGGCGGGGATTGTCAGTGCCAAGCGTCGCACTCTGCCCAATGAGAATTACGTTCCCTTCATTCAGACCGATGTGGCGATCAACCCTGGAAATTCAGGGGGACCTCTCTTCAACATGAAAGGTGAGGTGGTTGGCGTCAACTCCCAGATCTATAGCCGTACCGGTGGTTATATGGGGTTGTCATTTTCAGTACCCATCGACATGGCCATGGATGTTGTCAGACAACTGCGTGAAAATGGCAAGGTGACTCGTGGTTGGCTGGGGGTTCTGATCCAGAGTGTGACACGTGATCTGGCCGAGTCCTTTGGCATGGATCGTCCGATCGGAGCGCTGGTCGCCAAGGTGTTTCCCGACAGCCCATCGGAACGGGCCGGAATCAAGACAGGTGATATCATTGTTGAGTTCAATCACCATGAGGTAACAAGTTCTTCGAATCTCCCGCCATTGGTCGGAATTACCCCTGTCGATGAAGAGGTTCCGGTACGAATCATCCGTGATGGAAAATCGAGAATGATTAAGGTCAGGCTGGGAGAACTGCCTGAAGAAGAAGAGCTGGCGCAAAAAGAATCTGACAGTCACCAGGGCCGGACACGCTTGCTGGGACTGACAGTGGAAGAATTGACATCCGAAACCCGCAATGCCATGGATGCTCCGGATCTGAAAGGTGTGGTGGTCAAGGAGGTCAAATCAGGCCCAGGAAAGGATGCAGGGATCATGCCTGGGGATGTTATAGTTCGTATTGGTCCTGATGAAGTGAAGGATATCTCTTCATTTCGTAGTCTGGTCAAGAAACTTCCAAGCGGGAAAGCCGTTTCACTTCTGGTGCAGCGTAAATCCGGTCCACTGTTTCTGGCGCTCAGGGTAGAGAATGATTAATCAAATCAAGGAGTGAATGTGAAAAAATTATTTGTGGTCTGTGTTCTGGGCGGGCTGGTTTCCCCCGCGTTTGCCGGAGATGCTGTCAAGTTGACAACCCAGGAACAAAAATTCAGTTATGCAGTGGGGTACGGTATTGGCAAGGGTATGCAACAAAATGGAATCGAGGTAGATATCTCTTCTTTCAGTGCCGCGGTCAAGGATGCCCTGGAAGATAAGAAACCAAGGCTCACCCAGGAACAGATGGCCGAGGTGGCCCGTCTCCAGCAGGAAAAGGAGTTGGCAGCACGCAAGGCGATAGCGGATGAAAATGCCAAAAAGGGGCGTGCCTTTCTTGAAAAGAACAGCCATGTCAAGGGGGTTGTAACCTTGGACAGTGGCTTGCAGTACAAGGTCATACGGGAAGGAAAAGGAAGGAAACCGACCGCGAATGATACGGTATCCGTCAATTACACAGGAAGACTGATTGATGGAAAGGTTTTCGACAGTTCCTATGATCGCGGTGTGCCCGCCACCTTCCCTGTTCAGGGGGTGATCAAGGGTTGGCAGGAAGGTATCCAGATGATGAAGGAAGGTGCCAAATGGCAATTGTTTATCCCTTCTGAACTGGCCTATGGTGATGCCGGGGCAGGTGGGGCCATCGGACCTGGCGAGACCTTGATCTTTGATGTTGAACTATTGGAAATTAAATAGTCTGTCGAGGTTGACAGATGAACAGGCTTGTCTAAAATACATCTTTTCGAGCGGGAATAGCTCAGTTGGTAGAGCACAACCTTGCCAAGGTTGGGGTCGCGAGTTCGAGTCTCGTTTCCCGCTCCAGTCCTGTTTCCTCATGATATCAATCTTTTTCTGGCTGGGTGGTAGAGTGGCTATACAGCGGCCTGCAAAGCCGTGGACGTCGGTTCGATTCCGTCCCCAGCCTCCATATGATCTGGGCCTGGGTGGCGGAATTGGTAGACGCAGCGGACTTAAAATCCGCCGGCCATAACAGGCCGTGCCGGTTCGACTCCGGCTCCAGGCACCATCGGGTTGCCAATCACCCTGATTTTCTGGATCAGTTGTCATTCTCCCTTGTGCTGGGGATCGCGTTGTTGTTTCTAACCCCCGCATATGCTGTTCCCTTGAAGGGTCTGGGTCTCTCGTCAATGTTGCAAGGTTCTCATATCGGACGAGGTAGGCAGTACTTCGAAGATTACCGCTCCAGCCATTCAGCAGTCCAGTTTTTCTATCATGGAAAGCGCTATCAGGCGCAACTCGAACGCAATGCCGTGGAATTCAGGCTGCCACAGAGACAACATGGCCCTGGTACCGTTTTTCGCATGGTTTTTCAGGGGGCGCGTCCTGATGTCGAAGTCATTCCTCGGCAGAAGCTTGCATCTGTATCACACTATATCTTCTCTCAGGCGGGTAGAACCACTGAGATAACTGCGGATCGCTATGACAGCATCCTGTACCGAAACCTCTACAACCGAATCGATGTCCTGTTTTATCTCAAGGATCAGGAGATTGAATACGATTTCATTTTGCATCCCGGAGCAGATCCATCGCAGATACAGCTGGATTTTGATCATCTGGATCGCGTGCTGCTGTCTGAAACAGGGTTGCAGTTGTTTCGGCAGAACAAGAATTTTCATTTATCTTCACCCAATGCCTGGCAAATCAAAGATGGAAAGCGACAAAAAGTATCCGTTGATTACAAGCTGTCGCGGCTATCCACACAGGACAATGCTTCAACACGGATCACCCTGGTTACCGGATCCTTTGACCCGACGATAGATCTTGTCATTGATCCTGTTCTGACTCACCTGACCTATCTGGGTGGTAGCGGCGATGATGAAATCGCCGATCTTGCCCTGGATGCAACGGGTGATCTCTATGTGCTTGGCGTGACACAATCCGTCAATTTTCCTGTCGGTTCCTCGTCTTTTCAGAACACGCTTGCCGGGTCTGGTGATCTCTTTGTGAGCAAATATCGGGTAGACAAGAACGGTTTTACCGAACTCTTTTCAACCTATATCGGGGGCGGCAATATTGATATAGGCAACTCGATTGTCCTGGATTCTCAGGGGAATATTTATGTTGGAGGGACCACGCAATCACAGGATTTTCCTATTCCCGCGACAGGTGGATTTGTAACCACTTATCATGGTGGGACCAGGGATGGTTTTGTCGTTCGGTTGGATGCAACCGGAACAAAAATACTGGCAGGAAGCTTTATTGGAGGCGGTGGATCGGATGAGGTCTAGGGTGTTGCTGTTCTGAGCGATGGCAG
>RFGN01000412.1 GCA_003696645.1 Gammaproteobacteria bacterium
CTCATACATGCTCTCCGAGAAACTTGGCATTTCTACGAAGATTACGGCGGTGGCGGTTCATTGCTCCCCCCTTTCTTACCAGTGGCAGCATATTTGATCTTGAGAACATCCTCATCATCAATATCGATAACAAGCCCGTCTAATAGTGGTCCTGATGGACCATCAAGACCATTCTCCTGAAATATCTCATCAAGCTCATAGAGAGGAACATGAATGTGCTCAATCAGTTTGGCATCATAGAGCTTGGCAGGCGGGCTGATCGGGATGGTAAGGGAAAAGTTGAGATGGTAAACATAGAGAGGATCTGTTTCTCCTCCACTCGGGACTACTTTCTCAAACCCCACTTCCCCATCGAAGAACATGGTTGTGATGAAAGTCCAATCTGTCGGGGAGTTCGATATGAGGATATCCATTTCTGGATTGAATACCTGAAGGATCTGTTCAAGGAGCTGAAACCCGCTGTCGTTGTTCTCCACCCATAGACTCAATTGCACCCCCATGTCGTAGAAAGTTGGCATCCATCTTTCTACCATTTTCCTTTTACCGGGTTGACCAATGATAGGCTTCCCATCTGGATCTCTAAGGCGTTCAACGTAGGAGACCTTCTCGGCATATTGGGGGCTTTGCCTTCTAATATCAGATTGTTTGAGACTGGTAATATGAAGGGACATAATCGGGAGTGAACCGATTATGTTGGTTTGACTAACCTGCGGACCGATGATGTAACCGACGACTCTAGACATGTCCCCATATACGATTGGCACTGTGCGCCTACGGACCTTGCCATCGCGGCCAACCCCAGTTACAACTTGGTATCCCGCGAACGCAGACATGACCTGCGTAAGAACCCGTTTAACCTGAGCATCATAGAAGTATGGTTTTTTCTTGATTGCCATACTGATATTTAGGGTTCTACGGGCTAATCATTACGCCATCGTGGTATTAAGGGCGCCACCAATGCGCACATGTCCACAGGTATCAATATCGGACTCGGCAATCACCCGGATTCCCTTGGCAAATACATTGGTTCCAGATGAGACAGTTTGCCATGCCCCGCCACAATGCACAGGGACGATAGGACAGGGTGGATGCCCCGTTCCTATCGCCCCTTCTATGCAGATCTCTGCGCCCTCTACAAATACGTCGGTAGCAGTTGGATTAGTAGTGATGACCCCGCCGCCATCGTTGGAATCCCCAATTCGATGGATCCTTCTGCTCATTGCTCTTCGTCGGCAACATCGTCATCATCAACGAGAGGCATCACATCTGAGGCCACCCAATGACGAAATTCGGAATCCTTGGAGATCTCATCATATACCTTGTCAACGCGAATCCCGTCGTCATCCTTGTGGCATCCACAACACTCCTCGATCTTCTTCAGGACATCATCCTTGAGAGTGAACTCCATGAACACATCCGGGTCCACATCATCAGCAACGTGATTGGGGACTACCGCTGATGCGATTGCCTTGGTTGCCTCCCTCTTGTTTTTGGCCTTGCAGGGGCATTCTCCTTGACCCAGGTGGCCCTTGCATTCATTCAGGTAGGCATCAACCTTCTCCATGTTTGCGCCTCTCAGCGCCTCTGTGAGACGCTTCTCGTAAACATCAATCCCGACATCCTTGGCGATCTTGGAGAGTTTCTTTTTCGTTGCCATGTCATTCACCCCGTGGTTGGCCTATCAGATGGGGGTAATCCCCGACAATCGCCTAACCGACTCCATGAGTGACGAGAAGTCATCCTCTTTGTCGTGGCCTTCTTCCACTTCCATGTCGTCTTCTGCTGCTTCGGCGCCAACAAATTCTTCTTTGACCAAATCCATGAACTCATCCACACGATCCGAAGTAACGTTGCCTTCCATTTTGCCGAGGGCGCGGATGACAGC
>RFGN01000413.1 GCA_003696645.1 Gammaproteobacteria bacterium
GACAGCCTTCCTTGAAAATTTCAGAAGACAGGTCTTAATTTCCTGTCAGCCGGTGTTTGGGAAGGGTAATGGAACAGGAGAATGCTCTACAATCTGTCGGCAGGTCATGTGCAAATGATAAACAAGTAGCGCATGATGATCTGTCAGGCTGGGTTTGGCCACGGTGTAATGATACACTTGCAATCACGACGGTATCACTATGGAGATCAGGCTGATAGATGGAATCCGTATAGTGAAAAGACAGTTTTCTGCCTTTTATTGATTGTATGTAACCTTGATTACAGGAGATAAAATGACTCAAGCGTTCAGACCCTTGCCCAATATCACCTTAAGTGGTCATATTCCGTACAGTCACGTCACCATGAGTGGTCCTTCGGTAACGCCCGAAGACCCAGCTTTGGAAGTTCTAACGGATTTTCGCAGGGTAAAGGCCGTCACGATATCCCCAGATGCCTCCATTGATGCCTGTAATCAACAGATGATCTCTCACCACGTCCGCCTGTTACTGGTTGTGGATGAGCAACAGAAAGTTCTTGGTGTGATTACGGCAGCGGATATCCTCGGTGAAAAGCCAATGCAACAGATGCAAAAGACAGGCCAAGGTCGTGACGAGCTGCAGGTTCGAGATCTGATGACCTCTGCTGAAGCGCTTGAGATGATCCGCTTGCGTGATGTGGAACAGGCTCGGGTGGGCGATATTGTCGAGACGCTTATTGCCCATAGTCGTCAGCATGCGTTGGTGGTAGATGAAAATGATTCGTCTGGCAAGAGGATCTGTGGTCTGTTTTCAGCCAATCAGATCGGCAAGCAGGTCGGTATTGCCGTGGAACCGTCTGACGTGGCCAAGACATTCTCCGAGCTGGAAAAGGTCATTGTTGCCGGTTAGGTATTTTCTTGATCCTTTGACAGGGTCGGGCCAGTCAGTCTGACCGGATTCTGCGGGTTTCGGTTGACCTGCAGGGTAAAGATATCAGGTCTGGCATAATGCCCGCAGATGTCCAGTGCCCGTCTGGAATTGACAGCCCTTTCTGGGTCGATCTCGGCCAGTAACAGGCCTTTCCTTTGTTTCATGGGGCCGGAGATGATCTCTCCTCCTGGTGCAATGACAACAGAATCACCGGGGTTGATCCAATCCTCGCTTTCTGGGTACAACGTGTCTTTTTCAGGGAAGTCATCGGGAAGATCTGTACGTTGTAACGGTACTCCTGCGCCCAAAACCCAACATCTACCTTCACGTGCGATATGTTGCAGGGTGCCTGTCCACCCTTCACCACTGTCATAGGTGGGCGCGATGTAAATCTCGACACCTTGACCGTACAAGGCATAGCGTGCCAGAGGCATGTAATTTTCCCAGCAGATCAGGGTGCCCAGACGTCCACACGGTGTGTCCACGACCCTGAGACCACTGCCGTCACCAAACCCCCAGACCATTCTTTCAGGATTGGTAGGCATGAGTTTGCGGTGGTGATTCAAGATCTGACCATTTTCACCAATGACGACCACGCTGTTGTAGAGTGTGGATCGGGAACCTTTCGAGTCTTGCTCGTTCATGCCGCAGACGATGGTAACCTTATGTTTTCTGGCAACCTGGTATAACGGATCAAGGTCACCCTTTTCAAGATTGACGGCATTGTGCAACAAACGGCGATGCAGGCTTTCAGACAAATTCCAATCCCCTCCTGGGCGGAGACGCCATATCCATGCAGGATAGCCAGAGATATAGGCCTCTGGAAATACAACGAGGCTTGCGTGCTGGGCTGCAGCTTTTTTGACCATTTCAACGGCGCGGTCGAGCGTTCGTGTTTTATCCAGAAATACCGGAGATTCCTGTACGATTGCAACTTTGATGGCTTGGTTCATTTCAGGTTTTATCCGTGTCTTTGAATGAAAAGGAAGTTCATGGTACCGAGTATGATGAGGAAGAGGGAAAATATCCACAGGTATGGCTCGATATCCTCGGCCC
>RFGN01000414.1 GCA_003696645.1 Gammaproteobacteria bacterium
CTATCGTTTCATCGACGGCATCATGGTCGAGGGGAAATTCTGGCAGATGATCGAGGAGTATGGGGGACAGGAATCCCTGCGGGCCCAACAGGACGCACTTTTCATCCTGAGCATTCGGGCCTATGCCAAGGGACAGCAGACTCGGGCATTCGACTACTTCAACCGCTACCTCACCAGCGATACCCCCTACAGCCTCCGCTACCAGATTGCCAGGAAACTCCTCGAGGAGATGAACCGGCAGGTCCGCGGCTTCCTTCCGGAACCGACCCATGCAGGGCGTCCTGCTCCCCAGCCACGGTCCAGGATGCAGGGAATTCGGTTGATGTTGGGGTCTTGATTCTCTGCGAGGGTCCCGGGAAAGTCGTGAATTCTCCTCGTATTTTCTTTGGCTTCCTCGGCTGGCAGGCCGAACGCCCGCTGTGACTGTCAGTCCGCACTCATCTCGGCCCTCTCCCTCACCAGGCGCGGAGAGGGAGGGGTGCGCCCAGATCACCTCATTCTCCCTTCATCTTGCCCCTGCGCCACGTGCCGCTGTTTCGCGGTCCCTCCTTGCCGTCGGTACGACGGCCAATCCTTGGGCTCCGGAGCCGGACTTTGTCGGGGATCTGGATTCTCTGCCGAAGGTTCGGTAACCTTTTCGTGTCGTTTCGCGGCATCGTCGAGAGATCTGAGTTACAGGCCATCTTTGGGTGGATGGATTCTCACTTCCTCACGTCGTCGAGGCGGCAGGGGGAGCTTTGTTCCTGAATCGTTCCGGATCGGGGAGGTAAGCTGCCTGTAACACATTTTTCCTGCGTTCGATCACCGTCGTGGCTTTCGCCTCGGGAACTTGGGCCGGTGTCAGCAGCGCAATGCCGCTATGGTGATGGTTCCTGGTTGTACCACCGGAAGAACTTCTGGCTGTATGCCCTGGCATCCTCGAGTTCTCCGGACCGCTTGGGAAACCGCGGCCGGTACGTGAGTGTCTTGAAATGGCTTTCCGGGAAAGGGTTGTCGTTGGATAGCGACAAGGCCAGGGAGTGTTACATCGCTACTACGATCGGGGAGGAGATCGGAAAGATCGATGAGGATCTCGATATTCTTCGGAAGATGTAGCAGAATGAGATCAGAAGCTCGCAGCAATTGCGAGGCATGGATCGACGAGATCCACAAAGAATAATTTCCACGAATCAGTGTATTACACTCAAAATCGTCGGATATTTGTAGTTGGATATGATGTTTTGGAAAAAGTTCATGATAGGGGTAAAAAATATGGATGCTCGATTGTTGATCTGTGAGAATTTCATTTGGTATTTTTCCTTGATTTTTCTGTTTCCGAATGATAGAATAGAGATAGGTACGAAGTCTGCCAGAAGAGAAGGTTCATCGGGGTGTAACAGAGTTGTATGGGGTATGGGAATGTTAGATTTATGCAAATTTCATTCCGACATCCATCTCGCTCATGTCTTGTGAATACAACGCGATTTCCCGCGAAACATTCGGAACTGAGCGAGATTTGGGGTGATTCACGGTTTCAGAGATGTTTTCTTCTGTATTTTCAGGATCTTAGGTTCAAAATCATTGATTTCGTTTCGTCTGTTTTTTTACGAAGATCGAGATGTTTTGCGTCGGTATATTTTCCCGTTCTACTTCAAGAGGTTAGAAAATCGTAGTTGAAAGGAATGCCCTGTTGAAGGGTTGGAAACACGAGCCTCTGGAGGTGATCCAGGAGATGTTCCTGGGGTTGAAAGGAATGCCC
>RFGN01000415.1 GCA_003696645.1 Gammaproteobacteria bacterium
CTACACAGACCGTGCCGACATTATCAACCTGTAAGACCTCATGAAATGGTGTTCAAATGAGACATCCAGCGCACGCAAATTTGTTGACAAAATGAAGCTTTTTGAAGAATTGTTTGAACATGGTATTTTTAATGGTATTGCCGTTTAGTAGAAAAATAAGGTATTGAAAATAAAAGAGAAAAAATGCTTATTGATAATAGAGTGGGAGTGACAGGCACTGACGGGCAATGTCTGGCAATGGCAGGCATTTCATCTTCTTTCTGATTGTTCAATCAGGGAGAAAATATGTGATGATATCCATTTCCTTGTGCGGGATGCCGATAATATCTATGCCTTTCTCTCCAATCATGTAGAAGACAACATGTTCGCCCTGGGGGAAGCTGTAATAGCCTTCAGCAACATCCGTGCGGTGTTTGTCCAATTGCGGATTTTCCGCCAACCAGCCAAATCGCATCTCGAGTGCTTTCAGGTAGGTATTGCGTTGGTGTCTGCCCCATTGCTGTTCGGTATACCGACCAATATTTTTCAAGTCTTCCAGTGCTCTCGGGGTAACTCTGTACCCAGGCATCAGGCCTTGTTATCCAGATCGTTGATCAGCGCATCCATGGTGAAATTATCGGCGAACTCGCCGGATGCGGCCTGATTAGCGCCTTGTGCCAAATGACTTCGTAAAGCATCGAGTTTGCTTTTACGCTCCTCCATTGCGCGGAGAGCGTCACGAACGACTTCACTGGCGGAACCGTAACGCCCGCTTGCAATTTCATTCTTGATGTAAACTTCCCAGTGCTCTCCCAGGCTAAGACTTGTCGTTGCCATATTATTCACCAAATATTCATATTTAATAAATATGAATATAAAACAGAGTGAAATGAAAGGCAACTGGCTTTTGATCATTAGTGTTTTTACGAGCACATGCAACAATTTCTGAGCATGGTATTTTTCATGGTATTACCGTTTGGAAGGAAAATAAGTCATTGAATATATAAGAAAAAAAGACTTATTGATAATAGAGTGGGAGTGAATTTGTCATGCAAATGATTATTCTTGACAATAATCGGCTTGCAGAAGATGTACCACACGTGGTCAACGAACTGCCAAATCAGATATGTCAATCTCCAAAAGAGGGAAGGGGCCGGCAAATGTAGGCTAGCTGGATACTCGTACGAACGCTGCATGGCGACACGAAGACCTATGTGCCGGCCGTCACAACCCGTCGAAAGTTTCCGGGAGTCTGTCCAAACTGCTTCTTGAAGGTATGACTGAATGCCGATTCCGACTTGTAGCCAACACGTTCGGCAATGTCGGAAAGTGAGTAGTCGGAAGTCTTTAGCAGCTCCTGCGCCTTCAGCATACGCCAGCGCATCAAATAGTCCATTAGTGTTTCGCCAAGGACCTCTTTGAAGCGTAATGCCAGATTTGAGCGCGACATGCCTGCTTCCCGGCCGATGTCGGCAAGAGTCAGTACGTTTTCAAATCCTGTATGTATGGCCATGAGTGCACGATTGATCTGTCTGTCCTGAATGGCACCAAGGAAGCCATGAGCCGGCCGATGCCGAAGCAGATAGGCACGCATGATTTGAATGAACAATACTTCAGCCAATCGATTGACTATTGTCGAGGTACCGGGTTGGTTGGTAGCGGCTTCACTGGTCAACATGTGAGTCACCGAATCGAACCAGTCTGGTTGCTGATCCGATAGGCCCCTGATGTGTATGAGCCGTGGCAATTCATCGACAAGCGGGTGCCTGAATGCCTGATCGAATTCAAAATGCCCGCATAGCAGGCGTGTGCGTTCACCGCCTTCGGTGAAGATCGGTTGTTTCTGCCGATGTGCCTCGAGAACCTTCTTCCCCGAAACTGGAGCAGTGGTCGGATTGTCGAGAAGACGATGTCCCTCGCCGCGAGGAAAGACAATCACGTCGCCACTTGCGAGTTCCAGGTATTCATCATCGAAATGCAGCCAGCAGCGTCCGCATGTGATCATGTGGAATTGGGCATAGGGGCCGTCAGGCATATCCATGCCCCAGGGTGTAGCGAAGTCGCGTAGAAAGTAGACACACCCCCTAAGTCGCATCAGATTCAAGACATCACTCAGGGTATCCATCGGCATTTCCTTTGTGCCAATTGCGTCACGTATCTCTGCATGAAATTACCATACACGGTTGTTCGGGTAGTGTGGTGCTCGATACCAATTTTTTCATATTAAATGGACGATTGAGCAGTAAATTCAGACCATTTAGCATTCATATACCGTCGCATCAGGACTCTAATGTATCGGAGCACTCAACGAACAGGTGTGAATAAAATGAACAAGAGGATGAAGCATATGTCGTTTCATGGCGGAAACCAAACCCTGATGGACGAGACGGGAAAGAAGGTTGCAGCCGAGATGATGAACAAGGTCAGTGCTGTCATTGGCTGTTTGGCTAATGACGGTTCCCTGACACTTTTGTTATCGACCGCCCTGCGCGAACCAACAGGGCGCAGGTGGATTCCAACTACACGACACATGCCGAGCCCGCCGAAGTTATCTAGACGATCGATGCAGTTACTTCAGCACATTGCATAAATCAGTAGAAAAAATCTGTATAAATCAACATGAAAGGAGAAACTAACGCCATGAATGCTATTGCGGTTACTAGGCAAAATAAAATTGCAGACCTTCTGAAAATGCTTATCTGCCTTGTCACACTCGGCGTCTTTTCTGTCGCCTCGGCGTCTGAGCCGGATCAGATCGATAGCTATGATGTCAATGTAAGCCATGGGTTGACATTCTCCAGCAACAAGTCGGACCCACCGGCACCACTGGCATTACGCGGTTACGACACTGTCAGCTACTTCACAGATGGTAAACCTCAACTCGGCACAAGCCAGCATGCCGTACTGCATAACGGAGCGATCTATTGGTTTTCTTCTGAAAAGCACAAGCAGAAATTCGAATCCGATCCCGATCATTATCTGCCACAATATGGCGGGTTTTGTGCCTATGGCGTTACCCAGGCAACAAAGTTCGACGGTGATCCCCTTCTGTGGAATATCCATAAGGGAAAGCTTTATCTGAATGTCACTCCAGCTTTACGGAAGAAATGGCTCGGGGAGGGTTTGGTTAACCTGGTCGGCAATAGCCTCGATCAGAACATCGCCAAGGCCGACCGGATCTGGAAGCGCATCAGCAATGCCAAGCCCGAGGCGCTTTTCAAGGCATGGGCGGCAAAGCAGTAGAAGCAGGAACGAGCCATTTCAGTTGGAACAAACTGAATCGCCCCGGCTTTTACGGGGCGCTTTACTGTTCATCTGATCTTTTTGCTACCAATCTGGGTTTCTCTGTCTGTTCATCGGTCGTAGATGATCTTATCTTCACTATAGCTCTACTTGATCGGTAGGCACGCATTGTCATATCAAGCTGGTTTCAGGCCATGATTTGTCCTGTCGCCGGGTCAACTTTCCATGCATGTAATTCCCGGCTTAGTTTTGAATGAAAATCAACAATCGATTTGCCCATGAAGCCGACATGATAGGCTTCATGGGCATGAAAGGGATGCATGTTTATGAATCAAGTTTCTGTCTTTGATAATTTGACGCGCCTGACCCCTTAGACAGGGGCTGGACACCCTTCCATCTGAATGACCGCATATCCTTGAGTATGTATGGAGCGTTGTTGCTCGGGCGTGGCACCCTCTGAATGGCAATAATGACACTGCTGTTGCGATACGGCCTCTGGCTCGATTGCGATGCTGCCAAGCCACTTCAGGGCATAGCGATTGGCAAGGTCCCGAGGTGAACCGGCCGGCAGCAGAATGTCGAAATGCATGCACTGGCCATTGGCCAACATCACGTGGGTATCAAAAACATCGATTTTCATTGAGCATGTTCCTCTAGCATAAATGGTTGGCGGCCACGTGCACAGCCATTGAAGGCGGGTACACTGGGACACGTGGCCGACACGGGTGGCTCCGGGATGATGGAGCCAGTTTTGCGTTCTGGCGCGTCAGTTCTGTCGAAGCTGGCTTGTAGTCTCAATCCCTTGGCCTGCTGAACGTATAGTCCTGTGCCTTTTGTGACTCATGACAGGCGAAACAGGCAGTGGCTGCGTTCTTGCCTACGACCCGATTGGTTCGATCGCCTCCGCCGAATCCTTCAAAGCCCCATCCACCTGTGCTCTTGTAGCGCTTGGAATCCTTGTGCATCACGCCAACCACCTTTCGATCACCTTCAGTGATGGTGTTTCCACTATTCACGGCATCAAGCAGGTCGAAGATGATCACAGAACCGTTGGGAAATTTTCCTTTGCGGTAGCCCTTCATTGCCTTCTTGTTGGCATAGATGTGATGAATGCCGCCGAAACTTTCGTACAATGGGTGGCCTTCCTCGATCACCATGCTCTTTACATGATGCCAGTCGCGGTAGCCTTCAGGATAGGGGACCTGAGGGTCAGCGGCGAGTGTAATGGTCGTTGTGGCTGCACAAAGTGTAGTCAGGATCATTTTTTTCATTGGTTTACTCCTTATTTCAGATTATTTCAGGTCGGCGATGGCGGCGCCGAAGTTGATGTGAAACGGTTGTCCATCAATGACTGGTGCGGGCACCGAGGTTGCTCCGAACGATTCAGCTTCACCGATACGTGATTTTCCCTCTCCAGGATGTACGATCTCCACGTCGTAACGTGCCGCATCGATGGCATTGTCCATCTGTTGTTCTGCAGCAATACAGACGGGGCAACCGGCGTGGTAGAAAATGGCCTGCTCTCTCATGTTAAGGACTCCTAACAATTTGGTTTAACAAAAGCCCGTTTGCAGTAAACGGGGGATAAAAACCGCCATCAGGCGGCGGACTTGTGCTCCGGGCAATCGATTCGCAGGTGCCGTTCGGCCATTGGCGAGCTGACAAAAGCACAGAAATGCGGAGTGCTTGTGCCCGGTGCGACATTCTCGCGGAAGTGTCGACAGGATACGCAGGTGCGCTGTGGCGCGATCAGCTGGCGCTGCTGCAGTTGCCTTATCATCTTGATCACCAATCGGTACAACAACTCCTGTTCGTCCTCTGACAGGCCTTCAATAATTGGTCCGAAGCTGGACGGCCATTCTCGAGCAAGCCGTTCTCCCTTCGGCGTTGCTTTCAAGACAATCGCCCGACCATCGGTTGCGTCTGCCTGTTTGCGCAACATTGATTTGGTTTCCAGGGTGGTGACTGCTTCACTGGCTGTTGCTTTTCGGATTCCGGCGTGCTCGGCCGCTGCCGTCAGTCGTATGCCTTCGGGCCTGCTTGCAACAAATCGCAATATATCTGCCTGAGTGGGTGATAAGCCGACTGATTCAGCAGTCTGCCAATCCAGTTGTCGGGCGACTGCCGCCAAACGGGTCAGACCCTCTGCCAGTCGCCGATCAAGCGGTTCTGTGATCTTGTCGAACTTCATAGTTAGGTATCCTAACAAAAAACCCTGTTTAGTCAAGCGCTGATTGTAGCGCCTGTTCCAGGCAGATGTATGACAGCATTTGTCATTACTTCCTTGGCGGCATTGTCTATATGATGTCCATATATAAAAGTCTAAGGTTCGAATTTGCCAATTATCCTTTATATAGCACCGTCTGTCGGGTCATTCTCCGATATCACCTGATCGATGACTCGATGTCAGTCCAGAAGTGGTCGGATTTGAGGGCATGATGAGTTGCGTGGCGAGGATTAAGTGGTCTCCTGTAAGGAATAAGCGGTCACAAAATCAGGCAGAATGCAAAATTACCCCGACGAAAGGTTGATTATTTCCGATAAATGTGATTTACTGTCGGCAAAATAATAACAATTATCAGAAACCATAACAAAAATAATGAATAAGAAGAACAACAGCTTCGCGGTGGATCTCCTCTCAACAGTGCTGAAAGGTTCAGCACTGTCCTTGTTTCGTCGGCTGCTGATTCCTGTCAGCAGAGTCGTCGACGCCTGGAAAAATGCGGCCTCTGCAGCGTCCGATCTGTCTGGGCTTTCCACGCTATGCTGTTTTCTTCAACGTGGGTCGCAACCTGCTGGCATCGCCCATCGGGCGAAAAAAACGCCAACCTCCCAGCGTTTTGTTCCAGTGTTGGCCCCCGTTCCAGCCAGAAGTCCCCATGTAGTAGTCTGCACACAAAACTTTGCTGAATATTGGCGGGTGAGGTTGCGTATGCCTTGAAACACAAGCTCGTATCAATATTGGAGGTGGGTGATCTGTCTTGCAGGCAGATTCCAATAACAATAACAATCAGAAGAAGAATTAAGACTATGAAAAACAAAAATTGCAATCCAACAAAGAAAATCCTGAACAGGGCATTGCTCTTGACACTCTGTTCGCTGGCGCTGTCTTCACCTGCAGTACACGCTCAACAAGGCAGCATCTATGTCCAATGTCCCCAGTCAACGGCCAAGCATCCAACCGGAAAAGGCATCGTCTGTAAGCATATCGGTGGTGGAGATGGCATGGTATCCATGGCCGATGACAAGACCACGCCGCAGTATGTGTTCGGTTTTTCCGAGATTCCAACCCCCAATCCGGCAGCAGGTGAACCGGCCATCAACTCGGCTGGCTACAATCGCTGGGTGATGGATCATGGTTTGTTGGCTGCCAACGCACCGGCACCGACCATCATCGTGGATGAGGATGACGAGCTGTTTTTGTCGCTGACCAATGTTGGCATGGCGATGCGTCCGGACCTGTTCGATGCCCACACCATCCACTGGCATGGCTTTCCCAATGCCGCCTCTATCTTTGATGGGGTGCCGGATGCCTCGGTATCGGTGAACATGGGTGCAACCCTGACCTACTACTATAATGTCAAGGAACCTGGTACCTATATGTACCACTGTCACGTCGAGGCCGCCGAACATATGCAGATGGGCATGCTGGGTAACCTGTATGTGCATCCCAAGCAGGACAAATGTGTGTTCGGTAGTGCAGGTTGTCCGAAAACCAAGGCCTCCGACCGATTTGCCTACAACGATGGTGATGGCAGTACCCGTTACGATGTCGAGGTTCCCATCCAGATGAGTGGGTTCGACCCGGATTTCCATGACGCCGAGATTGCGGTGCAGCCCCTCAACTTTGCAGGCATGAGGGATCGATTCCCGTTGTTGAACGGTCGTGGCTATCCGGATACTGTTCATCAAGGCGTGTTGAGTACCATTGATCCCCTGGGCAACAAGCAGGATTCCCAGCCGGTCGATGCCCTGATCAACGTCACTCCAGGTCAGAGAGTCCTGCTGCGGGTCTCCAACCTCAATGTGACCGAGTTCAATACCCTGGCCACCAATGGTCCAGCCATGGAAGTTGTCGGTCTGGATGCCAAGCAGCTGGTGGATGATGAAGGCAACCACATGTATTACAAGACAAATTCGCTCACCCTTGGTGGTGGCCAGTCTGCTGACGTCATTATCGACACGACAGGCCTTGCACCAGGGGAAACCTATTTCGTGTATACCACCAATCTCGACCATTTAGCCAATGATTCCGAGAACTTCGGCGGAATGATGACCGAGATAAGGGTCATGTAATGTATACTCGCAGGACATAATAAATAGAATAAAAATAAGGAAATTATCGGAGATTGGTTATGAACAGAATCAGGTTTAAGTCACAAAAGCAGGGCGGTGGGCTCGCGCGGCTATTTTCCGCGCTGGCCGTCATGGCTGCCTTCTTTCTTCCGCTGCAGACTCAGGCGGCCATCGATACGGTAACCGGCCCCAACTTTACCCTGACCGCCGGAGAAGGTTATGCCTCCTTTGCCGATGGTGGACGGATGTACAGCTGGGGTTACAGTGTTGCTGGAACACCGATGCAATTGCCCGGGCCGACCCTGGAGGTCACCGAAGGCGATGTGGTCACGATAACCCTCAACAATAACCTGCCGGCGGCGGCGGGCAACGTCTCGATCGTGTTTCCAGGTCAGCAGGTGAGCAGTACCGGCGGGGTAAAGGGCGCATTGACTGCCGAGGCACCTATCGGTGGCAGTGTCACCTATACCTTTACTGCAAGAAAGCCAGGTACCTATGAATATCATAGTGGTACCCATTCCGATCTGCAGGTGGAGATGGGGCTGTACGGTGCATTGATCGTTCGTCCAGCATCCATTGCGGGTGGCATCCCCACCAATCCTGTTCTCAAGAAAACCTATGCAGGCTGTGCCTATGATCATCCGGATACCTGTTATGACCGGGAGTATCTGTTTCTGCTCAGTGAAATGGACCGCAATGTCCATGAACTGGTCGCGCAGCAGGTCGCAAACGGGGCCAAGAGCATCAATATCGGTACCGGTGAGATCAAGGCCAACTATTTCATGATCAATGGCCGAAGTGGACCAGATACCCTTGGCGCTCCTGGGCGTGAATTGCTGCCCAACCAGCCCTATAACATCGTGCCGCGCATGCATCCGGGCGAGAAGCTGTTGTTGAGGATCGTCGGGGCGGGGCAGCACATGCATCCATTCCACACCCATGGCAACAACGCCCGTCTGCTGGCCCGTGATGGCAACCTGCTGGTCAATGACAACAACAAACTGGATGGACCGGACCTCTTTACCTTCCCGGCCACTCCAGGTGGTACCATGGATGCCCTGTTCAGATGGACCGGCAAGGACCTCGGATGGGACATGTATGGACATACCGCTGCCGATAATGTGCCCTGTAACGATACCGATGGCGACGGCTATAATGATGACCCGGCTGGCGAACCCGGAGAATACTGTGCAGACCACAACAAGGCCATCCCGGTGCAATTGCCAGACCTGAACGTGATGGCATTCGGTGGTTTCTATGGTGGAAGCCCCTATCTGGGCAATCTGGGAAGTCTGCCACCCGGTGAAGGGGGGCTGAACCCCAATGCAGGGTTTGCCTACATGTGGCACTCCCATGCAGAACGCGAGTTGACCAACTATAATGTCTATCCTGGAGGGATGCTGACGATGCTGATTATCGAGGCCCCCAGTACGATAATCTCGCCTACAAGGCCCTGAGGATGACCGGTCATACCTTAAGGCATGCCGATAATGCCTTAAGGTATGTCGATAACATTATGAGTTCACTACAATAATGATAAATAAAAGTGATATGACGGAACACCGCGAGAGTCAATCCTTGATTCATCGCCTCTCCTGGTGGGGTCAGTTTAAAGAGGAAACAACAATGGGACCAAAAACACAACAACAAGAATACCGGCAAACCAGTGTCCGGAAATCAGGCAAGCAGGGCATGCTGAAACGAATGGCTGCGCTGTGTATGATGACTTCGGTCTGTCTGAGCGGTACAGCCAGCGCCGTACCTGGTGTAAGTACCGATGTCTATCTGCAGGCACAGGCCTTTAACAAGGTGCTTCCCGACGGCTCGAGTTCTCCGATGTGGGGATTCGCGACCTGTGATGCCACCTATACCACCTGTTCGGCACCTGATGCGCCAGGCAACCAGATTGATGCCACGGTAGGTACAAGCCTGAATATCCATGTCAACAATACCCTGGATGTGCCGGTCTCATTGACCATCCCCGGTTTGCCCGGAGCGGGTAACCCGACCTTTACTACGGATAAAAAGGGTCGTCGCCGTGTACGCTCCTTTGTCAAGGAGGTCCCGGCCAAGGGCAGCGATGTCTATACTTGGTCAGGCGCCAAATTGCGCGAAGGAACGTTTATCTATCAAAGTGGCACCCAGCCCTCCATACAGGTCCCGATGGGGTTGTATGGCCCTCTCGTTGTGCATCCGGCAACCGTGGCTGCAGCCTGTACCGCTGGTCAGGGTTCAGCCTATGGCCATTGTTACGATGCCGGGGCGGAAACCGTCGTGGTCATCAGTGAGGTGGATCCGGTTCAA
>RFGN01000007.1 GCA_003696645.1 Gammaproteobacteria bacterium
GACTGTGTCGATCCGGCCACCAGGATCCGACCGCGCTGGTCCACAGCAATGGCCCTGGATTGGTCATTCGCCGCAGCATTCATGATTGTCCCTGCCTGGCCGGTATTGGTATCATAACCACTGACCAATGCCGCAAACTTCACGCCCGCCTGACCATTTTGCAGCATGTCGATCTGCGCGACAAAGCCCTGATCAAACAGATTATTCTGGGCATCCGCCGGTCTGGATGTTGCCGACAGGGCAGGCTCCTGGGTGCCAGCAAACAATACCTGCCGGTTGACGCCAAGTGACCCCTGTGTTTCGCCTGTAATCCACACAAGCCCGGCGGCTGTATCATAAAACACATCCCGACCGGTATCCCGTGCATCGGGTGCCCCATAGTAGGTGGAATAGAAAAGCTGGTCCGTCTGGGCAAGCCCGGTATCCGGTTTCAGGGCGGCAAGAAAGGCGTCACTGAGCGGATTGAAATTATTGGTATCATTCAGATTGTTCTTGATGGCCTGGCGCGGCGCAAGGGTGGTGGGGAAGGCCTTGGTGGGCGATGACGCATTGGAGGTGTCCACGGAAAGGGTACTGCCGGTCAGGAACACCATGCTGCCATCGTCCTTGACATCAATGCCATAGGCAATGTCCTGCCCATTGCCACCCAGATAGCTGGAATAATCCACCGTGGTTCCATCGGCACTGATGACAGTCACAAAGACATCCGCTTTGCCGCCACTGCTGAAGTCACAGGTACTATTGGTGCTGGTGCCACTGGCCACCCCTGTCCCTGCCCCACATCGCGTCGCATAGGCCCCCTTGGTAATCGGAAACATTACCGGTGAAATCGTCTGACCCGTCACATAGGCGCGGCCCGAGGCATCCACCGCCACATCAAGGGCGGTATCATAATCTCCCTGGTTCGGTACAGGGGAAAATGTCGTGCAGAGATTGCTCGTATTCCCTTGTCCTTCCCCTCCCAAATAGGAGGAATACTCCACAGCAGTGCCATCCCCCTTCAGACGGGCCACAAAGCCCTGGGTACAGCCGCCGATATATTGCGTCCCATCAAACGTGGTAGGGGTTGGCGTCCCCCCACTGTTGTTCTGCAGGAATTTTTTGGGATCAGGATCCGCAGGCGATGAAAAGGACACAATTGTCGGATTACTCCCATGGGTAGGAAAAGGATTGGAACCTCCTGTCAGATTGCCGTTGTCGGTTCGCGTCATGCCGGCAATGACGATCTCCGTTTTCAGGATATTGCCGTTGGCATCGGTCACATCCCGCGTGTCCAGGCCATGGATGATTTCATCTCCATCGCCACCAAAATAGGTCAGAAACTGCAAGGTGCCGGAACTGTTCAGCTCGGCGACAAAACCATCCAGGGTTCCAGACACAGAATTGTTCTGTGCCTGATAGACTCCGGCTGCAGCAATTGTGGAAGCTGGCAGGTCGCTTGATTTGGTCTCTCCCCCGATATAGACATTACCATTTCCATCCACCGACAGGGCATGAGGAATATCATCTCCATTACCAACAATATGGGTCACAAACAGCATCTGATTCCCCGAAGTTGCCGAGGTATCGATGGCTGTCACAAACACATCCTTGCTGCCCCCCCCCAATGTTGCACCGGCAGGCAGAATCGTAGGGGTTGTTGCATTTCCATTGGGGGACGGAAAAGAGACAGAGGCCACCTCTCCGGTCAGATAGACCACACTGCGATTGTGGGTCGTATCATCATAGATTGCCATGTCATTGACCGAGTCATTGCCGTTACCCCCCAGAAAGGTGCCGTA
>RFGN01000416.1 GCA_003696645.1 Gammaproteobacteria bacterium
CTCAATGTCGTCGTCCGTGACGGCGCGGCCACATCCCACCCAGCCGCGCACCTCGACAGGCGTCTTCCAATATCCGTACACCTCTGCGTTCTGGCCACCGTAGTTGTACAGGTAAAGATAGTTGCCGTCAATCCATGCGACACGCTCCGTACCAAAGGCATCGCGACGTATCATCATCCGCGCCTTGCTCTTGTCCGTGATGCTCACCGTCTCGCCATGAGGCAGCCGCACGGAGACGCTGTTGAAGGCAGGCACCTGTTGGGTGCTCTTCTGGACGTTGACGTCCGCCTCGCAAAGAGAGGTGCAGATGGCAGCCCTGTAGCGCGCCGTACCAACGCCAGCAAGGACCAGCGCCGCCAAAGCATCGTTGGCAGGCAGGTTCTTGTCGTCGTAAAGGGCAAGGAACCCTGAAAGATATTCGGTCAGCCTCATACAATCTCGATTTTAATCGCGCCAGGCGTGGTGGGCGCAATGCGAATCAGGTAGGCATTATCGACCGTAAGGCCCAAGGTCGAAGTGTCAAAGGTCACCGTGTCCGAGCCGGTGGCCTGCGTGATGAGTGTCATCGCAAGGTCATAGATGGCTACCTGCAAACCGGCCGCACCGCCAGCAATGCCGGCACTCGTCACCTTGATCGTCTTGTCAGTAGTGCCTTTTGTCGTCTTGACCCACATGTCGGCTGCCGCCGTCCAGCCACTGGGCAGCGCCACGCCACTGTCCGTGGCCGGCTTGTATTGGCGACAGGAACCTTCAATGTGGATGATAGGACTGCTGTAAGTATTGCTTGGCCAGATTATCGTCAACGGCGTATCCTTGGTGTCGTAGGGGAAGGCAGCCACATCGTCGATGCGTATCTGTACCTCCACACTGTGCTTCATGGGTGGCGTGCAGGTGAAGTCGTTACGCTCGGCCGTGATGCGGAAGGTGTAGGTGCCTGGCGCCATGTTCGTGAAGTCCACGTCGCCCGCAGCAGTAATGGTGCCTCCCTGCCCCGTATAGGCCGTGGTCACCTCTTCGAAGGTGTAGTTTTGGAACGGATGGTAAACCGTCAAGGTGACCAGGTCAAGGAGGTTGACTACCTTGTTCGTCTCGCAGGTCAGGTCCTTGACACCGCGAGATACACCAACACAGACGGGCCGCAGGACGATAACACCGTTGTTGGAGTCAGGACAACCGTCAGGCGCCTGGCCCTTGTAGGTGACAATCGGATTGATGCTATTGTTGTCGGGCCGCACATAGAACGACCACTTCTCTCCCTGCCTTACCGCTACCACTTCAGGGTCGCCACCAAAGACCATGTCACTGCTCGTAGGCTGTGGCGTGATGCCTGTACGCAGATCGACAGGTTCGGTCAGCTCTGAACAGGTAACACAGATATTTATCGGCGGCGGATAGGTGAGCGAACCGCTGACAACCGATTTGACAGGCGTGCTGAACTGCCACGTACGCCCGCTGGTGTCCTTGATGCTCCAGACGACCTCGCCGAGGACCGTGCCCGCAGGCTGTGAGACGGCCTCGAAGAGGATGGCCGAAGGCGTAGAAACGACGTTCACCCATGCCGGTGCGCTGATGACGGTGAAGGTGCTCCAGTCCACATTACCAAAGAGGCTGCTCGTGATGCGCGAATCCACCCTGTTATTGCTGTCCAGCGTGGAACACATCAGCTCCACCATGGTAGGCTGATAGGTCACAGCATCAGCCTGCGTGCACTCCGTAATGTTGAGCCCTATTTGCGCCATGGCCAGCTGTCCGTTCTCGCTCCATGCCTTGATGGTGACAGGATAGGTGCCGGCAATGCCTGGAGGCGCAGCCCAAACGACCATGTTCTGGTCAGCAAGAAACTGATAGCATACGCCGTTTGGGAGCCCCTGCACGTCAATGTGGTCGATGACACCACCACTCGGCGTAAGGTAGCTGACACCCTGCTGGCAGGCGTCGCAGCCATGGATGGTGGGCTGCTGCACCTCGACAAGCGCAGCTGAGGTAGCCTCTATCGTGAAGGAGGCGCCAGAAAGGAAGAACTCATCCTCGTTGGTGCAGCCGTCAGCAAAGACCTGCGAGAGCTTGATGAGGCTCGTCTCTACCGGCTGCATGGGCCGTAGCCTGATCGTCTGGCTGTGACTATCCCCACTGACGTATTGGAAAAGCGTGATGTCCACCTTCCATGTGCGCGCCACGACATTCGGTGTGTTGTCGCTAATGACGTAGTCACTGCCGTCAATGGTTATGGAGACATTGGCCGTCTTATCACAGAGGTTGGCATAGGACAATGGGAACTCGGCACATGGCCTGCCGTAATCGTTGTACTTGACAAGCTTGCCTGAGAAGGTGTCCATGCAATGCCTGGTGTCGAAATGCGCTACGATCTCGACAGGCTCAGAAGGATCCGTCACTTCACCAGAGAGCTGGTCAAAGGTCACGCAGGAGGCATCGAACTGGATGGCCCACTTGCCTGGCTGTGAGAACAAGAAACTGCGCCTGATAGTGATCATATCTCGATAATTGTCTCGTTGTCACAAAAGGTAAACTCTTCCGGAGGATCGCACGCAATCGCGCTGTCGAAGTACTTGCAACAGCATGGATCAAACACATAGCGTGCACAACTCGTATCCACACATCCGTACTCCTCACGAAGCACCTCTGTGATGAGTGGCCACAACGAACAAAGGTGGCCCTCGCCACCCTCATCCACCTCAGCAAGATGGGCACGCCACTGCTTGAGTAGCGTGCCCTTGCTCAGTATGTATCTGTCATTGACAATCATCGCAGCCGTCCTTGAACTTGGTCTTTAGATGGTAGTAGAACTTAGCTATGGTCTCGCAGTCACAGTCGCATACCTGTCCCCGCTCCAAAAGATAAAAGGTGAGCAGGTCGTTGATGTCGGCCTTCTGTGGTTGCTCAAGCACGTCACAGACCAGCTTGTTATTGAGGGCCATGCAGCCCATCTCCTGCGTGGTCGTCGTGGTGCCCGTAAACCGAATGCTGACAGTAACCTGATATACACCGCTGACAAAAGTGTCTGGCAGCTTAATGTAAAACTTGCTGTTGTCAGCGCCGTCGTAGTAGATGTCGCAACCAGTGGTGCAGACAGAGGAAACAGCAACCTCATGAAGAGCGCCATCAGTCAAAACACCTTCTTGTACGTTGTACACCTTCTGCTGAAGACTGACTTTGACAAGATCATAAGTGGAAGGTGACAGCACCGCATTGCGCAATGCCACCGAATCCTCAATGACGAGAATTCCTGTCTGCGTGTCAATGTATCCAATCATCGCTTGCCTGTTTGCGTAGGCGATTGCGCAATCGCCATCGCCCTGCTTATCTCACTGATGCTCTCTATCCATTGCTCGCGGATGGTACGCCCCAGCGTACGGGTCAACGCCGCCGCCGCATCCTTTAAGGCAGGCTTGCCGTGAGGCGTGTCAACGATAATCTCTACCACAGCGCGATGGTGACGGTGGTAAACGTGAGGGATCACATCCTCGACGGCACTGACCAGATAGTACTTCTTGACCTTTGGCACCCCCATCAGCTACCCTTTTTTTTGGTGGCTTTCTTTACTTCATAATAGCCTTGACCAGACAGTATGGTCACCAGCGAAACCCATGCGAAGTTCATGTCAAAGCCGAAAACGACAAAGACACTCACAACCGCAATGGCATAGGCGACATACACCACAAACTTGCTGAACTTGGCGTACAGCGGCAGCATCTTTACCGTCTCACTGGTGAGGATGCCAAGAGCCACACTGAACACAGCACTGTAAAAGCCGAATTTGCTGTCCGTAGGCAGGTTGCCGATCGTGTCCACGAAGTCCTTGGCGTTGTTGTAGGCCGTGGAATCCACCTGCGCTACCAATACCGCAGAGGCGATAAGCGCAAGGGAAAGGAAAAAAAATCGCTTCATGACTGGATTGTTTTTGTAAAGATACCGATTTCATCTGCTCGCCGCAAGCCGCCGTATGACATCCAATGAGATGTTGTCACCAGGACATTGCGGCTTGTTGAAGTCACGGTGCCCCTTGATAGCCAGCACACGGCCTACCTCCTCAAAGACTAACGTCACCGCCCTTGCCGTGGCCAGAAGCTGTAGCTGACATGGCTGCTCAACCATGAAGTTGCCGATCATGCAGATGCCTGCCGTGTGCCTGTTGTGACGAGCTACATTGTAGGACTCCGTATGCAGGTCGTTCGTCTTGTAGATGACGCCATCCTTGCCGATGACGTAATGGTAGCCGATTCCTGGCCACCCATGGTGCTCCACGTGGTACCGCGCAAAAGCAAAAGCATCGCCACCCTTGGTGCCGCTGTGGTGTATGACGACCGTGTCGATGTCAGCAAGGCTGCGCGTCTTGTACACCTTCGATGGATGCCGAGGAAGCTCGCCAATGAGGTCCTGGTAACCGCCCGCAAGCAGCGTATCTACGCGATGGCGCAACTCATGCAAGGCATTGAAAACTTCACTCTTCATTCAGCACGTCATTGAAATGGTCTTGCAAGGCCTTCCTGAACTTTTTGTCCAACGGAATACCCAGACTGCCTATGAATCGGTTCCTTTCCTGGTTGTCTATAGGCCAACTGATGACAAGAAGGTCTTGATTGATCTTTTCGAAATGGCTAAGACGCAGAAAGTAAATCGTGGGACTGCCATCCTGAAGGTGCATGCTTTCAACCTTCCGCATGTAGCCAAAGACCTCATCACCATGGATAGCCCTCATCGATAAGCCAGCAGAGTTTTTGTCCAAGTCAAAGACCTCCTCGTACTTGCCATTGTACATGACAAGGACATGCTCCTCTGGGTTGAGAAGCTTGATCCACACAGGCCATGGCAAAGCAAGTACAGAAAGGGTCTTGCTCTCAAGACTTTCGAGCGCGTTTTGAAGATTGTCAATCCTCCGCGCTTGCTCATCCAATCGTTGCTCCAACTGCGCTATCTTACCCTCCTGACGCTCAATAAGGGCATCATACCTCGCGGTGATAACCTCAAAATCCACACGCCTTTGCTTCCTTAAATTTATCATAAACTCGAAAAGATGTTTAAAAAATTCTACTATGGGGGCGAAAAGACCCCCCAACCATTTCCCCATCGCGTTGCCATTTTGTGTTATTTTTAATTTGTTTGGGCTTGGTGCTTTAGAATAGCTTGTACCAGATTTTCAGATTTGTCGTTTCTGTGTTATTCACAATGTTGATAGCGATATTACTTGAGTTGCCAGTAACAGATACTGTGCTGCCGCTATAGCTGGCTGGCGTAGATTCGTGCGAGCTGACAAGGTCTATGTCAATGATGGTAGCATTGTAGCTCCAAGTGGCCGTAAACTTTTGCGTCATGCCATCGCCAGATGCATCCATCGCAGACCAGTACACTTCCAACCCCTTGTAAAAGTTGGGGGCAGTGGTGATAACGATAGACGCATCCGGCTCACCAGCCGACATGTCCGCCACTATCGCACCTTCGATGAACTCCGGAATGTTGTTGATGCGATGCTCGTTGAAGATGTAATGGTTGACGTTTGGCGACGGCCCGCCAACAGAGTAGTCATACTGCACCCTGCTGCGACCTGTCTCCTTCCTCGCTTCCATCACCTCTTCTACCTGCCACAGGCCATTTCCAAGGCTGACAAGAACGGCACGCGAAAGGTCAGGCAACACCGTATTCTGCATTCCTGAATAGATGGGAAGAATGTATGGCTTGTTGAGCGTCACATCGCCGCCAGTATTGTTTTCAAGAACGACGATCTCACCAGCAGGCCTGCGGTATGGGCCATACTCATTGAGACGGCTAATCACAGACTGCGACCCCGTCAGCACAGCGTAATGGTACTCCCGTGGGAAGATAACCTGCGATGCATCCGATCCTACACGATGCGATGCATTGCCGGCAGGATCAATGACGATGGACCCTTTGTTGATCCATGGACGCTCCGACCGCGCTACCTCACGCCAGATGCCTGTGACGTCCGTCTGCATCAGGACGATGTAGTGACCGTAAGGAAGCGCGTAACTCTGCCCATCGTAGGTCTCAACAAAAGGCGCCTGGAACGTAATGAGGCTGTCAGTACCAATTTCGTTCTTGATCATGATCATCTCACCTGGCTTGCGCGCACCCGTCACCTGACTGATGTAACGGATAATGCCAGAGCCGCGCGTGCCTACAAGGTTGACTACATTGACAAGAGGAGGCACAGCAAGGTTGAATTGGTTGCCCTGA
>RFGN01000417.1 GCA_003696645.1 Gammaproteobacteria bacterium
ACCATGAACTCACCAATGCGGTGGATCAGGCCAATCGTGAGGTTGGTAACCGCTTTGACTTCAAGGGAAGCGGGGCCAAATTCGAGCAGATTGATGCACAGATCAAGATGACCGCCGCCAGCGAATTCCAGCTCAAGCAGATGCTGGATATCCTGTATTCGAAACTCACCCGACGAGGCCTGCCCCTGGAGGGGGTTGAGCCTGGCAAGGTTGAAACGCATGGCAAGATCGCCGAACAGGCTATCACGGTCAAACAGGGGATCGATCAGGACAGCGCCAAGAAGATGGTCAAGCTGATCAAGGACAGCAAACTGAAGGTCCAGGCAGCCATTCAGGGAGACAAACTGAGGGTCACCGGCAAGAAACGGGATGACCTGCAGGCCGTGATGGCGTTGCTGAGAGAGGCCAAGCTTGGCCTGCCACTACAATTCAATAATTTCAGAGACTAGGAGTATAGCTATGTCATCCGTGACCGCCACCTTTGATACCAGCAAGGGAAAAATCAACCTGACCCTGTTTACGGAACAGGCGCCGGTGACCACTGCCAATTTCATCAACCTGGCCCGCAGAGGGTTTTATGACGGCCTCAATTTTCATCGTGTCATTGCCGACTTCATGATTCAGGGGGGCTGTCCTCTGGGCACGGGGACAGGCGGCCCCGGCTACCGTTTCGAAGATGAATGTCGGCCTGAGCTGAAACATGATCGACCAGGCATCCTGTCCATGGCCAATGCCGGACCGGGAACCAATGGCAGCCAGTTCTTCATTACCCACGTTGCCACACCCTGGCTGGATGGCAAACATACCGTTTTTGGTGCCGTGGTCAGTGATGACGACCAGACAGTCGTCAACGCGATACAGCAGGGAGACAAGATAAATTCTGTCACCATCGAAGGTGATGCCGAGGCTGTCCTGCAACAATGCCAGGATCGCATTGAAGAATGGAACCGAAAACTTGATGCCTGACAACGGAAATCCAGTATGACCGACAAGCTCAACCGCATCAGCCAAACCATTACTCAGCCCAAATCGCAAGGGGCCTCACAGGCCATGCTGTACGGAACAGGACTGACACCCGAGGACATGGACAAGGCCGAGGTCGGTATCTCCAGTGTCTGGTATGAAGGCAATACCTGCAACATGCATTTGCTGGATCTGGCAGCAAAGGTCAAAGAAGGGGTCCAGAAAGCGGGTCTGGTCGGCATGCGCTTCAATACCATCGGCGTGAGTGACGGAATCTCCATGGGAACCCGGGGCATGAGTTATTCTTTGCAATCCCGGGACCTGATTGCCGATTCCATTGAGACCGTGATGGGCGGGCAATGGTACGATGCCAATATTTCCATCCCCGGCTGCGACAAGAATATGCCGGGCTGCATCATTGCCATGGCACGACTCAACCGCCCGGCACTGATGGTCTATGGCGGCACCATCAAACCCGGACATCTTGGAGAGCAGACGCTGGATATTGTTTCTGCCTTCCAGAGCTATGGAGAATACCTCGCCAAGCGTATTGATGAACCGACCCGCAAAGAGATTGTACGCAAATCCTGCCCGGGGCCCGGGGCCTGTGGTGGCATGTATACCGCCAATACCATGGCCTCTGCGATCGAAGCGATGGGAATGAGCCTGCCTTATAGTTCATCCATCCCTGCCGTGGACCCCGGCAAGCTTGAGGAGTGTCTGCAGGCGGGCATGGCGATACGAAACCTCCTTGAAAAAAATATCCGGCCATCGGACATCATCACCCGTCAATCTCTTGAGAATGCCATGGTCCTGATCGCGATTCTCGGCGGATCGACCAATGCGGTGCTGCACCTGATCGCCATTGCCCGCGCCTTGGACATTCCACTGAGCATTGATGATTTCCAGGCTGTCAGCAACCGAATCCCCTTTCTTGCTGATCTCAAGCCCAGCGGCCGTTATGTGATGGAAGATCTGCACAAGGTGGGTGGCACCCCGGCGGTGCTCAAGCTCCTGCTTGAGCAGGATCTCATTGATGGAGACTGTCTGACCGTTACCGGAAAAACACTTGCAGAAAACCTGCAAGACCTGCCCGGGCTCAAGGATAACCAAGACATCATCCGCCCCTTCAACAATCCGATCAAGCCAACCGGACATATCCAGATCCTGAAAGGCAATCTGGCCCCCGGAGGATCGGTCGCCAAGATCACTGGCAAGGAAGGGTTGCAATTTTCCGGCCCAGCCCGTGTATTCGACTGTGAGGAAGATATGCTGCATGCCCTCGAAGAGGGCAAGATACAAAAGGGAGACGTTGTTGTTATCCGTTATGAAGGCCCCAAAGGCGGGCCGGGCATGCCGGAGATGCTGACCCCCACCTCAGCCATCATGGGTGCCGGGCTCGGCAAGGACGTTGCCTTGTTGACTGATGGCCGCTTTTCGGGAGGTTCTCATGGATTCATCATCGGTCATATTGTTCCCGAAGCCCAGGAAGGCGGACCCATTGCCCTGATCAAGGATGGCGATATCATCAAGATTGATGCCGAAACCCAGCGTCTGGATGTTGAACTCTCCGATGCCGAGTTGGAACAACGTAAACAGGACTGGAACATGCCGCCATACAAGGCAACTCGTGGTACACTCTATAAATACATCAAGAATGTTCGCGATGCCTCGCATGGCTGCGTGACCGATGAATGATGGATCATTGAGCCCCCTGACTGAATAGAGAGGTAACCAATATGTTCAAAAAATTGATCTGCCTGACAGGGCTGTTGTTTGCCCTGCATTCCACCACTGTTCTGGCCTGCTCAGCGATGGGAGCCAACAAGCATGTCGGTCAGGTCATGACCGTTGATCCCAAGGGTGGGACCTTCACGATCATGGACGCCCAGTTGCAGAAACCGCTGACCTTCTCGGCCAGCAAGAAGATCATGGACCAGATTCGCCAGGCCAGCGGTCAGATCATTGTAATCTTCAAGCAGCAGAAAAATAAGCTGATCGCCACTGGCATAGAAATCTAGGCCCGCGCTGCTTATTTCCGACTGCTGCATACACATTCCGGGTCGGCCTGAATCCGGCTCACCCGGAATGCTCCGGTCATTGCATCGTATTGCAGTAACCGATTTGTCAGCGGCTGCCCAAGACCCAGAAGGATCTTGAGGGTCTCGGTGGCCTGCAGGGTACCAATCACACCCGGCACAACACCCAAAACCCCCAACGTATTGCAGTTTGCAGCATCGCCCTGCAATGATTCAGGGTATAAACAGCGATAGCACCCTCCCTGCTGTTGAGATGGCCAGAACACGGATACCTGCCCCCACATCTCCTGCACGGCCCCATAGACATGGGGGCGAGCCAGTTTACGGCAGCAGTCGCTGACAAGGTAACGGGTTTCATAATTGTCACAGCCATCCAGCACTACATCGCAGTCATCGATCAGCGCCTCGGCATTGGTGTCATCCAGTGGGTCATGGATCGATGTCACCTGGATATCCGGGTTCAGACGCAACAGGAACTGGCGGGCAGAATCCACCTTTTCCAGGCCCAGAGTTGTCTCGGCATGGATGATCTGCCGTTGCAGATTACTGCGATCCACCCTGTCTGCATCGATCAGGATCAGATGCCCCACCCCGGCAGCAGCCAGATAGATGGCAGCCGGTGAACCCAACCCCCCCATGCCCACGCATAGAACCCTGGCATTCTTCAAGCGGAGCTGCCCTGCCTGGCCGATGGGTGGAAGCCGTATCTGGTCACTATAGCGTTCTGTCTCGACAGGACTCAGGCAGCCTGTTTCAGACGCCAAGCCACATTCCTTCCAGAATCGATATCCTCCCCATACCGGGTATACACGCTCATATCCGATTTTTTTCAGACTGTCCGCCGCAAAAAGAGATCTCACACCATTTTCACACAACAGCAGAATCTCCACATCCGGATCAGTGATCAACTTATCGAGCCTTGATTCCAGCTGGCCACGACTGATCCGCAGGGCACCCACCGGACTTCCCTTGCGCCACTCATGCGGCTCCCTGACATCTATCAAAATAGCGTCCTGACGTTGTCGTTTGGCCGCCAACTTGGGGCTGATTTGGGGAATTTCTCTTTGGAGCCCTCTCAACCAGGATCGCCAGGTTCGAGGTTCAGCCATATCGCTCATACTGGATTCCACAACAAAAAAGGGGGCGAAAGCGCCCCCTTGAAGTCATGAAGACTGGTGTATCACTCGTCATCATCGACGGCTTTCATGCTCAGGCGGATACGCCCCTGCTTGTCGATCTCCAGAACCTTGACGCGCACAGTCTGGCCTTCAGTCAGATAATCGCTGACCTTTTCAACCCGCTCATCGGCGATCTGCGAGATATGACATAGACCATCCTTTCCAGGCAGGATGGTGATAAATGCCCCGAAATCCATCAACTTGCTGACCTTGCCGTTATAGACCTTCCCAACCTCTGCCTCGGCAGTCAGCATCTTGATTCTTTCTATTGCCGCATCACTGCTGGCCTGGTTGTTGGAGGCGATCTTGACGGTACCGTCGTCATCGATATCGATACTTGCACCGGTCTCCTCGGTTATGCTGCGAATGGTCACACCGCCCTTGCCAATGATGTCGCGAATCTTGTCCGGATGAACCTTGATGGTCTGGATCCGTGGTGCAAATTCGGACATTTCCTTACGAGGTGAGGACAGTGCCACATTCATCTGGGTCAGAATATGCAACCTGGCCTCACGGGCCTGCTGCAGTGCCGTACTCATGATTTCCCGAGTGATCCCATCAATCTTGATATCCATCTGCAGGGCTGTCACGCCACTCTCGGTACCAGCGACCTTGAAGTCCATATCTCCCAGGTGGTCTTCATCACCCAGGATATCGGTGAGCACCGCATAGCGATCCGACTCCTTGATCAGGCCCATGGCTATTCCGGCTACCGGGGCCTTGAGCGGAACTCCTGCATCCATCATGGAAAGACTGCTGCCACAAACACTGGCCATGGAACTCGACCCATTGGATTCAGTGATTTCTGAAACCACCCGGACCACATATGGAAAATCATCGCCAGGCATAACAGCCATCAGGCCACGTTTGGCCAAACGTCCATGACCGATCTCACGACGCTTGGGGCTGCCGATAAAACCGGATTCGCCGACGCAAAAGGGAGGGAAGTTATAATGCAGCATAAACCTGTCACGGTATTCGCCATGAAGGGCATCGACGATCTGCGCATCCCGATCCGTACCCAGTGTCGTCACAACCAGTGCCTGGGTCTCACCGCGTGTAAACAGGGCAGAACCATGTGCTCTGGGCAAGATGCCGGTCTGGATGTCCAGTTTCCTGACTGTACGCGTATCTCGGCCATCGATTCGAGGTTCACCATCAAGAATACTGTTTCGAACAATACGCTTCTCCAGGGCTTCTACAGCCTTGACAACCTGATCGGCGCTCCAACCCTCCTCTCCGTCTTCTGTTGCCACCTGTTCTACAGCCTGTGCTCTCAATTCGCTCAGACGGGCACTACGGGCCTGCTTTTCCTTGATTCGATAGGCTTCCCTGACACCTGCTTCCACTGCAGCGGCCACTGCATCGGTCAGGGCGCTATCCTCCTTGGGGGGTTGCCAGTCCCAAGCAGGCTTACCGGCCTCGGCCTTGAATTCATTGATTGCCTGAATGGCCGTCTGCATCTGTTCATGACCAAAAACCACTGCATCGAGCATCACATCCTCGGGCAGGATATCTGCTTCCGATTCGACCATGAGCACGGCATCCTGGGTTCCGGCAACCGT
>RFGN01000052.1 GCA_003696645.1 Gammaproteobacteria bacterium
ATGGTCACACTCAACCCATTGGGTTGCAGGAGATTGATACTTCCGGATGTCGGCACAGTTGCTCCCTGCGGGGTCACTATCGGACTGAGTGTTTTGATCACCAGCCCCCCATCCACGCTGCTGCTCAGGTCTCCATCCACCGTTACGGACTCCTCATTCGTCGTCAGATCCAGTGTGCTGACCGTCTTGAGCTGATTGGAACTGAAACGGACACCCGACTCGGTAATGACAAGATTGCTGAAGGTAACACTATAGCTCTCAACGCTGCCATCTGAATGACCGGATAGACTCACCGATCCATTCAGGGTCTGCCGATCCGACCCTTCTATTGCCACCACATCCGTGAAGGTCATCGTCAGGATCATGGACCAGATCGAACCGGAGACTGAAGGTGTCCCGACCCAGTTGCCGGAAAAGGTAACGCTGCCATTGACCACACTGCCGTCACCATCATCACAATTGAGCATCGAAATGGTCGCCTGATCACCGCTGGTGAAACTGGCACTGTTATCGACATCATCAAAACTCACCTGCCGACTGCCTGAAACAGCACAGGGGGTCGTTCCCAGATCAACGACAATGCCACTGGCCAGCGCCGATACCGACACCGGGGCCGAATCCTGGGCATGATTGAATAGCCGCTTGCCCAATTGAATCAGGCTGAAATGCGAGCGAACCTCCGGCTTGACCGCAAAGGTGATACTCGAGGCTGCCGTCTGACTGATGGAAGACAGATTGACCATCGAAACCGCTGTAGCCGCCACCGATTCCGGCCCGGCTGTTCTCGAAGCAGCATTGACCAGAGGGGTATTGTCTCCTCCACCATTACAGGCTGATAACAGTACCAGGGCCGCCATGAAAATTGCTCGGCCGAGTTCCAGGGTTACCCGATTCATTCTGCACCTCCATATCACCTGATCATCAGATTACTTGGATTATACGCCGATCATCAAAAAAAACATTGATCTGCTTCAGCCAATGAACCTTTCCACAAAAAAAGCCTCTATAATGATCGGACACAATTGGGGGCGACCTGGTTTCGACATCGGTTGCGAAACCCGAAGTGCATGCCGAGGAGCAGATTCCCTCGTAAATCCAGCTGCAAACTTGATAGTTGCCAACGAAGACAACTACGCACTGGCGGCTTAAGCCCGCTAGCCTCTGACCGGAGCCGTGCTCATGCGTCCGGCGTCCTTCGGGACACTCAGGGGTCATCCTTCATGAGATCGCGCTGAAGCACGTCTGGGGTGGATGCGCTAAACTTTTACCAGACTCGTGGTCAGCAGCCCTGCCCGTCGGGATCGCTGCCCATTAAATGTAAAAAGACGCGGCTAAGCATGTAGAGCTGACGGCGGAGAACTGATGGACGCGGGTTCGATTCCCGCCGCCTCCACCAAATAAAGGTTTCAAGAAGTCTAAAAACATCCCAAACCCAGTGTAAATACTGGTTTTTTTATTGATCATCTCTCCCATATATTCTTATACTGAACCGCAAGATACCAACATATTTGTTGGTTCTTTTGTTGGTATCTTGTAGATCTGGAAAGTCCTTCAAAAGGTGTCGGCGCTACCACCCAGATCACTCCCGTTTCGGGAAACTTGTCATACCTCGCTTCTCTTTCGCCTCGAAATTCTCCGTATTCTTACCCCCATTCTCCGGACCTTGTCCGGTGTCCTGCAATTTTTTCTGCAACCGTTGTTCGGCGACATCAAAGGCAAACTGGTTGATACTCTTCATGATTCTGTCAAACAGGTCATTGATGTCCATGGTCGGTGGCTCCTCGTTTTGGTTTAAGCCCTTACTTACCGGAGAGACGGAGACAAATCCGCAGGACAGCGGATTTGGACGTCTGTCAGGACGCCCGAAGGGTGAGCGCCAGGGATGGCGCGAATCAAAGTGTCGGGCGTCGGCTGAATTTTTCACGCTGGCTTGCATGGATCTTACATACCGGATCAGTTTCAAGTCTGTCGGAACTCCCTCGAGATTTGAGTTGCAGAACGCATAGCAGATGTTATATTGTCGAGTAGTTTTTAATGGCCTTCGTGCGCCCAGAGGTTCCGGCTGCGTAAGGCCAAGTAGATAAATCAGTTTATTGGAGGTTGAGCGATGGATAGGCAACGTGCTCTTAACCTGCTAACCATCAGCAAGCCGGAGTTGCAGACCCGTTTCGGCGTGACCCGGCTGGCCCTGTTCGGCTCTACCGCCCGTGACACGGCAAGCAGCGGTAGTGATGTCGATGTGCTGGTGGCCTTCGACGGTCCGGCCACCTCCAAGCGCTACTTCGGCGTACAGTTCTACCTGGAGGATCTGCTCGGCTGCCCGGTTGACCTGGTCACCGAAAAGGCTCTACGGACGGAGCTGCGTGCCTACATCGAACATGAGCGGGTCAATGTCTGATACAGGCCAGCGCGAATGGCGCTTCTATCTTGACGATATGATCGACTTCGTCGGGAAGGTGCTCGCCTATACCGACGGTCTCGATCAGGTCGGTTTCGTGGCCAGCGGTCTCGTCTACGACGCCACCCTGCGCAATCTGGAGTTGATCGGCGAAGCCGCCACCCGTATCCCCGACGACGTCCGCGCCGCCCATCCTGAAATCCCCTGGCGGATGATAATCGCCACCCGCAACCGCCTGATTCACGGCTACCTCGGCATCGACGACGATACCCTGTGGAGCATCATCCGTGATGACGTGCCCGAACTGCTGCCGCTCTTGCAGGCACTCAAAAATGAGTCGCAGTCATGAAGCCTGGCAGCGTCAAGATCGTCGACCGTGTCTCGGCCGTGGAGGCAATCAAGCGGCTGAATGAGGAAGACCTGCTCTTTCTCAACCGGCTGATTGTCGAGCGCCTCAAGCTCATCTCCCAGGCCCGCGCCACCACGCTGATGACTAGCTTCACCAAAGGCGACCGGGTCGGCTTTAAGGTTCCCGATGGCCGGATGCTGGAAGGCATAGTGCTGCGCCTCAACAAAAAGACCATCAGCGTCGCCACCGACGACGGCCACCAGTGGAATGTCGCGCCCGGCCTGCTACGCCTGATAAAATCAGCGGGAGATGTCCAATGGCCATGATCCACCAACCCGAAAACTTCCTGGAAACTGTCAAGGAGCCCAGAAATGACGACACCAGAACTTCAGATGCGGAAATTCCTGCCGCAATACCCGTGAACTGATCCCCTTTAGCCACTGAACTATCCTGCTGACCTGCTAACAAATAATTTTGTTTAATATCTGCCACACCGCCCCCATACCATCCTCAACAAAGACCACATAAGACCATGTTTTTATGCGGGTATTTTCGATCCAGAATCATTCTGTTTGGACTGGATTTGTCTTGAATGGTCTCAAAAGTGCCACAAATTCATCACAAGAGAAACCCTCTCACTCTTTAAGAAGTTTTCTTGCCTATTGCCGTTAAGAATGAATTTATCGCCGTTTTTTTAACAGACTCAGTTTTATCTTTGCCATTTCCTGCGTTATGAACATTTGGATTGGCATAACGATTGATCTCCCTGGCTATATCCAGCATAGGATGACCATATCTGCTACCCCTGCCGCGCACAAGATTTCGGACAATCTTTTCAGAAAATGAAAGATCCTATTGATGCACTTTCAAAAAAACTCACATCACCAACGCATTAAACACATTCACCAACTCCATCTGCTCTACCCGGTTCACTGATGTTTGTGCCAGGGCTGGATTCGCCACCACGATGGCCAGGGTCTGCGCCCGGGAGATGGCCACATTGAGGCGGTGCTTGTCGAACAGAAAATCGATGCCACGGGGGGATTCATTGGCATCACTGGCACATAGGCTCAGAAACACAATCGGGGCCTCCTGCCCCTGAAACTTGTCCACACTCCCGACCCTGGCCTGTTCACCCAGGGCC
>RFGN01000418.1 GCA_003696645.1 Gammaproteobacteria bacterium
CAATATCTACCCATTCCTTGAGCCAGCGATATGAGAAACGCATCAGTGTATCTGACCTTTGAACTGATTGAGAAAACGCAGATCGTTCTCGAAAAAGAGTCGCAGATCATTGATCTGGTAACGCAACATTGCCAGTCGTTGCACTCCCATTCCAAAGGCATAGCCAGAAAATTTTTCATCGTCGATGCCGACATTGGCAAAGACATTCGGATGGATCAGGCCGCAACCCAACACCTCCAGCCAACCCGTTTTGGAGCACACCCGGCACCCTTCACCCTGACAGATCACACAGCCGATATCGACTTCAGCCGAGGGTTCTGTAAACGGAAAATAGGAGGGACGGAATCGGATTGGCAGATCCTCCTGTTCAAAAAAGGCCTTCAAGAAGGATTCGATCAGTCCTTTCAGATGGGCAAAGCTGATTTCGGTATCTACAGCAAACCCCTCTACCTGATGAAACATCGGGGTATGAGTCAGATCCGAATCACAGCGATAGACCTTTCCCGGTGCCAGTACACGAAAGGGTGGGGTCTGCTCCTGCATGACGTGAATCTGAACCGGTGAGGTATGGGTGCGCAGCAGATGTCCATCTTCTAGATAGAAGGTGTCATGCATGGCCCTGGCGGGATGTGATTCGGGAATATTGAGGGCATTGAAATTGTAATGATCTGTTTCGATCTCAGGTCCCTCGGCGATCTCGAATCCGGCAGACCCCAGCAACCTCTGGATCCTTTGCAAGGTCAAGGTAACAGGATGATGAGAGCCGATATGTCTGGAACGGCTCGGCAGGGTGACATCAATGGTATCTGCGGCAATGCGTTCATTTTCTGCATCGTGTTCAAGCAGAGCCTTTTTCTGGTCGATCTGTGCCGAGATGGCCTGCTTGGTGTTATTGATGATTTGGCCGACTGTGGGCCGTTGATCGGGAGGCAGATTGCCGAGCTGCTTCAGGCAGGCAGTCAACTGGCCTTTCTTGCCTAAGAATTCGATACGAATCTGTTCAAGCGCCGTCAGATCCCGCGCCTCGGCAATCGCCTGCTCGGCATTCTTCTGAATAAATGAAATCTTCTCTGAGTCCACGAGTATCTCAAATAATAAAGGCCTGATGACAGGCCTTTATTCAAGAAAAACAAGGATGCTTCAGGCGGCCAGGGCCTGTTTGGCCTTCTCGGCAATCTGACTGAACGCAGCCTTGTCGAAGATGGCCATGTCGGAAAGAACCTTGCGGTCAATCTCGATGGAGGCCAGATTCATTCCATTGATCAAGCGGCTGTAACTGAGCCCACATTCGCGAGCCGCAGCATTGATGCGGGCAATCCACAGTTGACGGAACTGGCGTTTGCGCTGACGGCGGTCGCGATAGGCATACTGTCCAGCCTTGGTAACGGCCTGAGTCGCAACGCGATAGACATTTTTTCTACGACCACGATATCCCTTGGCTTGCGCCAAAACTTTTTTATGACGGGCTCTGGCGGTAACACCTCTTTTCACTCTTGGCATGGTAGCTTCTCCTGGTTAATTCTGGCTGACTGGTTAGGTGCCGGCAATCATTCGACGGATTGAAGGCACATCCACGGCGGCGATATGACCATCCTTGCGGAGCTGGCGTTTACGCTTGGTAGCCTTTTTTGTCAGGATATGGCTGCGATTGGCATGACGGCACTTGATGCTGCCAGCGGCAGTTTTCTTGAAGCGTTTGGCCGCTCCACGGTTTGTCTTGATTTTTGGCATAACAATTTTTTTCCTAAAGTTAATAAATCAATTCTCTCAAGACGGGGCAAACCACCCGTCATTGAGGATTACTGGTTTTTTGTTTTTGTCCGCTCTGGACCGAACACCATGATCAGTGCCCGGCCTTCCAGAGAAGGTCTTTGTTCAACCTTGCCGATCCCGGCGAGGTCTTTTTCCAGTTTGTTCAGCAACTCCATACCAACCTCCTGGTGGGCCATCTCTCGGCCACGGAAACGCATGGTAATCTTTGTCTTGTTGCCTTCTTCAAGAAACTCAACGATTTTCTTGAATTTTATATTGTAGTCTCCGATATCAGTATTGGGTCGAAATTTGATTTCCTTGATACTGATCTGCTTCTGTTTTTTTCGTGCTGCCTGAGACTTTTTGCTCTGTTCAAACTTGTATTTACCGTAGTCCATGAGGCGGCAGACCGGAGGAGAGGCATTGGGGACGATCTCGACCAGGTCTAGCCCATTTTCTTCTGCGTTCTGTCTTGCCTCCTCGATGCCTACGATACCAATCTGTTCACCATCAGCGCCAATTAGGCGTACTCGACTGACCTTGATTTCATCGTTCAGTCTGGGTTGGTCGTTCGTTGCGATATTATGACTCCTCGGTGTTTTTAAGTTTCGTTAGTTGTTCACGTATTCACTTCCTGATGCAGCCGTGCACTGAAGTCAGTCAGTGACAGAGTGCCAAGATCCTCACCACTTCGGGTTCGAACAGCAATGGTTTCATTTTCCTGTTCCTTGTCCCCAATGATCAGCATATACGGCACACGATGCATGGTGTGCTCGCGGATTTTAAAGCCGATCTTCTCGTTTCGCAAGTCCGATTCGGCCCTGATGCCCTGATTTTTCAGGAATTTTTCAATTTTTCGAGAATAATCATGTTGACGATCGGTAATATTGAGAATGGCAACCTGTGTCGGAGCCAACCACAGGGGGAGGGAACCACTGTGTTCCTCGATCAAAATGCCGATGAATCGTTCCAGAGATCCTAAAATGGCGCGATGCAGCATCACGGGGGTCTGTTTTTCACCTTGTTCGTCTATATAGGTGGCATCCAGTCGACCTGGCATGGAAAAATCCACCTGAATGGTGCCACATTGCCAGACGCGCCCTATGCAATCACGCAGTGAAAACTCTATCTTTGGACCATAAAAGGCCCCTTCACCGGGTTGCAACTCCCATTCCAGATCTTTTGCATTCAGCGCCTGCTCCAGAGCAGCCTCTGCCTTGTCCCAGATGGCGTCACTTCCTACACGGTTGTCCGGTCGGGTAGACAGTTTGACGAGGATATCGGTGAAACCGAATCGGGCATATACCTTGTAGAGCAGGTCGATGAAAGAAGAGACCTCGCTTTGAATCTGTGATTCAGTACAAAAGATATGGGCATCATCCTGAACAAAGTTGCGCAGGCGCATCAGGCCATGCAGGGTTCCAGATGGTTCATTTCGATGACAGGAGCCAAACTCTGCCATGCGCAGGGGCAGATCACGGTAGCTCTTCAGCCCCTGATTATAGATCTGGATATGGCAGGGACAGTTCATGGGCTTCACGGCATAGTCCCTATTCTCCACATGCGTGGTGAAGATCATGTCGCCAAACTTGTCCCAGTGTCCGGATTTCTCCCAAAGACTGCGGTCCACAACCTGTGGTGTGCGTACCTCCTGGTAATCAGCTTCCTTTAGAACCGACTGGATGTACTGCACAACCTGCTGATAGACTACCCAGCCGTTGTGATGCCAAAAGACCATGCCTGGTGCCTGCTCCTGAAAATGGAACAGATCCAGACGTTTGGCCAGTTTGCGGTGATCGCGTTTTTCAGCCTCTTCAAGGCGGTGGAGATAGTCCTTGAGATCTTTTTTACTGGCCCATCCCGTCCCGTAGATACGCTGCAGCATCTCATTGCTGGAATCTCCACGCCAGTAGGCGCCGCTGAGCTTCATCAGCTTGAAATGCTTCAATCTGCCGGTATCCGGGACATGCGGTCCACGGCACAGATCGGTGAAATCACCTTGGGAGTAGAGTGACAGGGTCTCATCTTCGGGGATATCCGCAATAATCCTGGCCTTGTATTCCTCACCCATATCACGGAAAAAACGAATAGCCTCATTGCGGGGCATTTCCTGACGTCGGACTTCGAGTTTCTGTTTGACCAGCTCTTTCATCCTTGATTCGATCGCCTCCAGATCTTCGGGTGTAAACCCTTTCTCATAGGCAAAGTCGTAATAGAAGCCGTCTTCAATGACCGGACCGATCGTGACCTGTGCCTCGGGAAACAACTGTTTGACGGCCTGGGCCAGAAGATGGGCCATCGAATGGCGTAGAATCTCAAGCCCTTCCGGATTCTTGTCCGTAATGATGCTGAGATGAGCATCCTGATCAATGGTATGGCTCAGATCGTATAATTGACCGTCGATGGAGCCGGCCAGGGCAGCCTTGGCCAGGCCCGGGCCGATTGAAGCGGCTACCTCTGCTATGGTTACCGGCTTGTCAAACTGTTTCTGACTACCGTCAGGGAGGGTGATTGTAGGCATCGTTTGCTAAAAAGGTTCAAAATCAAAAAGGCACCGCAACCAAGCCAGAGTCTTGCTGCCAGTGCCTTTTTATACTGGTAGGCACGAGTGGATTCGAACCACCGACCCCCACCATGTCAAGGTGGTGCTCTAACCAACTGAGCTACGCGCCTGTATATCCCTTGTATCGGAGCAACGTATTATATAAAAAAACAGGAGAAAACCAAGAATATTGTTTTTTCTGCAAAGGCCTCCGACCCTGACAAGCAGAGCGACAAGACAGGTAAAGCGTTTGATTTTCTCAATAGGTATTGAATCGCCTAGGGCAAGATAATCAATCGGACCGATGCAATCAGTGGCCTGTCAGCGATCCAGACCCTGGCCTCGTCCGCGGCGGTGAGCCTGTTCACCAACCGGGGCTATACCGGTCATGAGCATGTCGATGAGATGGACCTGATCCACATGAACGGACGGGTCTATGACCCCACCCTGGGGCGTTTCATGAGTGCCGACCCGAACATTGATGGCATGTATAGCGTCGAGGGCTTCAACCGCTACAGCTATGTGCGCAACAATCCCCTCAAATATACCGATCCGACCGGGTTTAAGAAATTCTGGAAGAGAATTACTTGGAAGCGAGTTATCGCACCAGTACTGACAGCGGTGGTAACTATTGTGGCTAGTATTTATACTACCCCCTTAATTGGAGGGTTTATTGGCAGCACCTTTGGAGGGCTTGTACAAGGAAAATCCTTAGGCACCTCACTCGGAATGGGAGCGCGAGGGGCCTTATATGCAAGCTTTACAGCAGGTCTCACAAATATGATCGGTCATGCGGGAGGGGCCTTTGCGGCCATCAGAAACTCTGCTGGGAATGCAGGCCGTTACCTAACCCATGCGCTTGCACAAGGCACAGTCAACCAGATTCGGTTTGGAGACTTCAAG
>RFGN01000419.1 GCA_003696645.1 Gammaproteobacteria bacterium
GCCTCAAATAGCTGATGAGAATGTGTTGTCATGATCTGCTTCCTGATTAAACCATTGCGAAAATTCTGTGGCGGTCGAGCGAATGTCTGCAGCCCCGTATAATCCCTCAATCACGGCCAGCCCATCCGCACCTGCCGTGACAAGCGCGTGGCCATTTTGCAAGGTAATCCCCCCAATGGCTATTACAGGTATGGCCAGTTTGCGCCTGGCCTGGTGAAGGAGTGACACAGGGGCCTGCACTGCATCAGGTTTGGTGGAGGATACAAAAAAGCACCCAAATGCCACATAATCAGCCCCTGATGCCTGTGCATGCAAGGCTCGATCCAGGCTATTATAACAGGACATGCCAATGATCGCCTGTTCACCCAATCTTTGGCGGGCATGCTCCAGACTGATATCTTCCCGCCCCAGATGCACGCCCTCGACACCAATCTTTTGGCAAACTCTCACATCGTCATTGATAATCAACGGGACTTCATATTCTTGACACAATCGATGCAGCAGGCCGGCCTGTTCATGACGCATCGAAACAGGGGCGGTCTTGTTACGATATTGCACGATGCGCGCCCCACCCTCAAGGGCCAGCCGGGTCCGCTTGAGCATTTCTTCTGTCTCCAACTGCGGCGTAATGGCATACAACCCGGCCACTACAGTTTTAATACCTGCTCTCATAAGTGCTTCTTGTTTTTCCGTCCTGTTCCTGAAGACATGGTTTCAAGGTTCTTTTCGTCTTTTTTGTTCCTGCCCGGAAAGGCCATGCCCCGACCTGGGTAATGGGCGTGAACCAGGGCATGGTGAACATACTCCCGGGCATTCCGAACAGCATGTTGCATGGGTCTTCCGCTGGCAAGCTGCATGGCCAATGCGGAAGAAAGGGTACATCCGGTACCATGAAATGCGCCTGTCAGGCGCTCGGAATAAAAAACCTGGCGGGACCGAGGCGACAGCAAAAACATTTCAACCCGCTCGGTCGCCTCATCACCACCGGTAATCAGCACCTGTTTTACCCCAGATCCTGTCCAGGCCTCCCACTGCAGAAAATCCGCCCCAACCAGACTACGGGCCTCATCATGATTGGGGGTTGCCACCTCCACAAGCGGCAACAGTTGCTCGCGAATCCCTCTGATCAACAGATCATCGGCCAGTTCATGGCCACTACTGGAACGCCACACCGGGTCGAGCACGACGTGTGCAGGGCAGACGTCGATCAGAAAATCCACTACAACATTGAGAACTTCATGGCTACCCAGCATGCCAATCTTGACGGCATCAATGGAAAAGTCTTCCTGCAACACCGACAGCTGTCTCGCCACCCA
>RFGN01000053.1 GCA_003696645.1 Gammaproteobacteria bacterium
ATTGGCCACCGTGGCCAACTCTCGTAGGATTGGTGTTGCAGACATCAACCTTAGAGGAGGAGAAACCACGATGACCGAGTATGAGATTACAGTGAGCGACACCCTGTTGTCCAATCTGCTGAGCGGCGGCAAGGAGGGACTGGGAGCGCTGGTAGAGAGCGTACTGAATCAGGTGCTGGAGTCGCAGGCCGAGGAGCAGCTGGGGGCGGGCCGGTACGAGCGGTCCGAGGGCCGGACCGGGTATCGGAACGGTTATCGAGCCCGACAGATCTACAGCCGTGTAGGGCCGCTGGTACTGCGGGTGCCGCAGTTCCGGGACGGTTCGTTCTCCACGGAGATTTTCCAGCGCTATCAGCGTTCCGAGCAGGCCCTGGTCCTGGCGCTGATGGAGATGGTGGTCAACGGGGTATCGACCCGGAAGGTGTCCAGGATCACGGAGGAGCTGTGCGGGACGTCGTTCTCGAAGTCGACGGTCTCGCGTTTGTGCGCGGCGCTGGACGCCCGGGTACGGGCGTGGAGTGAGCGGCCCCTGGGCCGTTTTCCGTTCCTGCTGATCGATGCGCTGTACGTGAAGGTGCGCGAGGAGGAACGGATCGTGACCAAGGCGGCGCTGCTGGTCTCGGGCGTCAACGACCAGGGCTACCGGGAGGTGCTGGGGCTCAAGCTGGGTGACAGCGAGTCGGAGGGTTTCTGGCGGGACCTGTTCGAGGAGTTGAAGGACCGGGGACTGGAAGGGGTGGCCTTCGTGGTTTCGGACGAGCACAAGGGGCTGGTGGCTGCGATCCGGCGTTGTTTCCAGGGGGTGGTCTGGCAGCGCTGCCAGGTGCACTTCATGCGCAATGTGCTCGCGCACACGCCGTCGCGGCACAAGGCGGCGATGATCGAGGGTCTCAAGCGCATCTTCCGAGCGGAGACGGCGCAGGAGGCGCGGGAGAAGGCCCATGCGCTGATGGATGAGCTGGAGAACAAGGCACCCAGGGCGGTGACCTGTCTGGAGGAAGGCCTGGAGGATGCCCTGGCGGTGCTGGCGTTGCCGGAAAAATACCGCCGACGGTTGAAGTCGACCAACATGCAGGAGCGGCTGATCCAGGAAATACGGCGGCGTGAGCGGGTGATCCGAATCTTTCCCAACGAGGATTCGGCCGAACGGCTGATCGGAGCCCTGCTGGCCGAGATTCACGAGGAGTGGCAGGGCCGGCGGTATCTGGACATGAGCAACTTTCACGAATGGTGGGAAGCGCAACAGCCTTCCAACCGAAAAAAGGACAAGGTGGTTGGCATCAACCACTGAATCCGGTGCAACGCCAAAACCTGGAGGGGAAAATTACAGCAGAATTGGGACTTGACCTCCACTGCATGCTGAACATATCGATCCAGATCACAATCCTCTTGCAACCCCACTGAATCGATCATGACCCAGCCCTTCATGACGCTGCCGGTGATATCCATCTCTTTGGCACAGGGTTCCTTGAGTATGCCTTGCGCGCGCTCTACTCCCACCCGAATAATCAGCCAATCCTTGAATACTCCGGCACACATGTTGCCATGGAGCATCCAGAAGATGCCACCAAACATCTTCCTTTCATCCATGCCCGGTCGGATAGCACAGTTTTCTGCCAGACGTTCGGCTAGACCGGGATCATAGGACATGGTTACGCTCTTGTCATTTAGTGCAGCTGCGCATGGGTCAGAAAGATCACCAGCACACCCACCAGGATCAAGCCTACCTGGATGGCAGTAGCCTGGTGTTCGGTATGCTCATGCAGGGTGGGAAGCAGGTCGGCCATGGCAATATACAGGCAGTTGGCCACTGCGATGGACAGGATATAAGGTAGAAACAGATGCATGCCCTGCAGGCTGTGATAGGCCACCAGCGCTCCGACAACGCCGGCAGAGCTGGCAAAAACATTGATCAACAGAGCCCGATTGCGACTGTAGCCATTATGCAGCAGCATGACAAAATTGCCCATCTCCTGTGGAATTTCATGGGCCGCCACAGCAATGGTGGTGATCACACCCAGGTGGATATCCGCCAGGAATGAGGCAGCAATCAGTACCCCGTGAATGAAATTGTGCAGACTATCTCCAATCAGCACAAGTGGTCCCACGGCCTGACCCTTGCCGTGTTGGTCTTCGGTATGGGCCTCACATTCTTCATGATGGCAGTGGCGCCATAGCACCATCTTTTCGAGTATAAAGAATACCAGAATACCGATCAGCACGGTGGCACCGACCACATGTACCTTTTCGGCACCAGCCTCTTCAATGGCATGTGGCAACAGAGCCAGAAGTGCTGCCCCCAACAGTGAACCGATAGAGAAACTGATAAAATGGGGGATGCGGATCAGCCTTGCGAATACCGGCAGACTGGCATAGGAGAATACCAGGGCAACTCCGACAATACCTACCAGCAGGCTGGCAGAAAATATCCAGATGATCAGTGAGTCATGCATGTCATTCGGTTCTCCAGATCAGCGACGCCATACGACCGGTCGGCCCCGCTGCACCATCGCGACGATGTGAATAAAAGTGCTCTGTATCGGCAAAGGTACACCAGCCACTGCCATGGATTGCTGTGACCCCGGCCTCCTGGAATTGGAGTCTGGCAATGGTCGTCATATCCAGCAGCCAGTGACTGCGCCGTGCAGAAGGATGAAAGGCTTGCTCATAACTGGAGTTGGTATCACAGAACTGTACATAAACCTCTTCCCCTACCTCGAAATGGGCCTGGCTGATGGCTGGCCCCAACCACACCAGCCATTCTGAGGAAACATCCCCGGCCAGGGAAAGCGTTTCCGGAATGATACCTGCCAGCAACCCGCGCCAGCCGGCATGAATGGCTGCAACCTTTCCGGCCTGCGCATGATACAGCAGAATTGGCAGGCAGTCAGCGGTCATGACGACGCAGACGGTATCAGGCTGATCGGTTATGCAGGCGTCTGCCTCAATACCGGGTTGCCACTGCTGAGAGTGTATGGCCCGATTACCGTGGACCTGAGATAGCCATAACGGCTCCCCCGGGAGGCCCAGCAACCCTGCCAGCCTCTCACGATTGGCCTGAACATTTTGCGGCTCATCTCCCACATGCCCTGCAAGATTGAATCCAGCATATCGTTCTCGGCTGAACCCACCCACCCTCGTGGTACAGCAGGCCCTGACCGTTTCGGGAACGGGCCAGTCTGGCTGGATCAGTTCAGGCGATGGGCTCATTTGGGGTCGTAGGGATTGTCGGTATTCTTGAAGACCAGTTTGATCGGCGTTCCAAAAAGGCCAAATTCCTTTCTGAAATGTTTTTCAAGATATCGTCGGTAGCTGTTCTTGACCTTTTGCATCCCGCTGCCATTGATGATGAAAAGGGGAGGATTCACTCCACCCTGATAGGCAAACCGCATCTTCGGGCGTCGCCCATTGACCATGGGCGGAGCATGATTTTCCAGTGCGCGCTGCAGGGAGCGATTCAACGCCCCGGTGGTGATTTCCTGCCGGGCTGCTTCATAGACCCTGGATGCAGACTGCAAGACATCCTGTATCCCATTTCCATGCAAGGCCGATATCTGGTGGATCGGGGCGAAATCAAGAAAGTCGAGCCTGCGGTCCAATTCCCGTTCGATATCATTTTTCTGATCACGAGACAGATGGTCCCACTTGTTGACCGCCACCACGATTCCACGGCCGGCTTCCAGGGCATAACCGATCAAACGGATATCCTGCTCGGCCACTTCCTGTTGAGCATCGAGCATGATGAGCGCAACATGGCAGGCTTCCAGGGCCTGCAGGGATTTGACCACACTGAATTTTTCGACAGTCTCACTGATCCGTCCTCGACGACGAATCCCGGCGGTATCGATCAGAGTAAAATGTTGACCGTCCTTCTCGAAGGGAATAGCAACGCTGTCTCGTGTGGTTCCGCTCTGATCGGCAGTCACCTGACGCTCTTCACCCAGCAGGCGATTGACCAGTGTCGACTTGCCAACATTTGGTCGACCGATCAGGGCGATGCGGATACCCGGATCGATCTGTTCATCAACATGTTGATCCTTTTTTTCACCAGCTTCGGCGCATATCGATTCAAGCAGGGAATCCATATATGTTCCATGTGCTGCTGACAGGGGATACGGTTCACCAAGTCCCAGCCGATAGAACTCACTGCAGGCAATCTGTGGATCAGAGGCTTCCAGCTTGTTGACCACCAGACAGACCTTTTTCTTCATCCTGCGCAATCGTTGTGCAATTCTGGCATCATCCGGATTCTCGCCGCTGCGTCCATCCACCAGAAACAGGATGATATCGGCCTCTTCCATTGCCATCTGTGCCTGGGCCTGGAGCTGCTTATTGATGGTATCGTCCTGTGCAGTCAAGCCACCGGTATCGATGACAATGAAATGGTGCTGTCTGAATCGACCCCGACCGTAGATGCGGTCACGGGTCAGACCGGCATAATCGGAGACCAGTGAATCTCGGCTACCGGTCAGGCGATTGAAGAGTGTCGATTTCCCGACATTGGGTCGACCCACCAGCGCAATGACCATTGACATGGAATTTCGCTCTGCCCCGGGCTCATTGAGATGACTTGACGGCACAGGAAAATATCTGTCCCTTCTTGTCCATGGCAAAAAGATGGTCTTGGTTGGCCAGTAATGCCACTACAGGATTCTTGCCAAGATGCAGACGACCAGCGAGAGTCTTGCTTCCAATATCAATCAGATGCACATATCCTTCATTGTCACCGACAGCCACAAACCCCTGATAGGCGACCGGGGCAGTCAGTTTTCTATACAAAAGAGATTGCATCAGCGATTCCTTTATCCCCTGTTCACGATCCACCACTAGAATCTGGCTGTCCTTCGTGATAATTACCCAGGAATCATCAAGGATCAGACTATCCTGGTAGCTGCCATACGGGAGTTCCCACAGAATATGTCCACTTTCAGAGGCAACGGCCATGCTACGAATTTGATAGGCACTGACATAAATTACACCCTGCCTGATCTGCGGAGTTCCATCGATATCCACCAACCGATCGACAACATTGCGCCCTTTCGGCAGGGCTACGGTAGCCTTCCAGACAAGTTGTCCTGTTGCCAGATCCAGGGCCTCCAGTTCACCATCGTCAAATCCGACAATCAGTTTGTCCTGATCCACCAGAGGATCCGAAACGCCATTCAGGGTCAGTGTCGGCACGGTTTTTTCACGTGTCCACTGGATCCGCCCTTCACCACGATCCAGGGCATAGACCTTGCCATCCAATGTTCGCACATACATCTTTCCGCCTGCAAGAACAGGATGCGCCATGACCTTGCTGGTCAGTTCTTTCTTCCAGAGCAAGTTGGCAGTAGAGAATTGCTCATCCAATCGGAATACGGCAATCAAACCATTATTATCGGCCAGGACGAGGTCCGCACCATCCACCGATAACGTTACCAGGTTGGCAAGACCAGTCTCGATCCTGGCTATGGGATGACCGGTTTCAATATCCAGGACAGTCAGGCGACCATCACTCTCGGCAACATATAGCCTGTCGTTATCCAGTACCCATGCCTTGGGACCCGGATAGACAATATCTGTTGCATGCTTCCATGATTGCTGCAGGTTTACTTTGGGTTGAATGGATGGCAACGGGACAGGGGCCTGTTCCTTTTGTCCATTGGTCGCACAGGCAACCAATAGAAAAGCACACAGACCGATCAGGCAGCCATAAAATATCTCTCCCCATCTTTTTGACTGCATCAGTGCAAGGTGCCCCCTACTTGCATAAGCTTGAGTTCCAGCAGGCTCAGATCGACATAGGGATAACCCGCAGCCTCTTCATAATCCTCCTTCGCCGATTCCAGTTCATCCTTGGCATAATGGATATCTCCACGAAGCTCTGCAAACAGTCCTGTGAAGGCAGGGTCATTATTGATCATGGCCTGCTGCAGGGCCTCGTCCAGTTTTTTCTGTGCAACCAGGACACGGGCCAGACGAAAACGGGCAATCTCCTGCAGTACAGTTGCATCGGCATTTGCAATCACCCATCTCAATTCGCGCTCGGCCTGGGAAAAATCCTTTTTATCGACAAAGGCTTTCGCAGCATAAAAGGCTGCCAGCGTACTGTACCCCGAACCTTCATGTTGCTTGATATATTCATCCAGTTTGGCCGTATCGAGCGGTGGATCTATTCCATCCTGTCCATTTGGAGCCATGACCAGCTTGGCAAAGGCTCGGGAACTCTCTTCCTTTTTCTGCAGTTGATAGTTCTTCCAGTAGGTCCAACCAAACAGGACCGCGGCTGTAATCACAAAGGTGGAAATGACTGTCACGCCATTTTCTTTCCACCATTTTTTAAGATTTTCGACTTCTTCCTGTTGTTCAGGCGTTAATGCCATGATGTTTCCTCTTGTCCAAATGAGATTTCAGATAATTTTCCAGTTCAGTTAATGCAACCTTTTCCTGCGGACGGTCTTCTCTTAAAAATTTGACACCTACACAGCCTTCCGAAAGTTCGTCATCCCCCATGATGATGGCCAGTTTGGCACCTGAACGATCGGCCTTTTTCATCTGGCTCTTGAAACTTCCTCCTGCGGTATTGATCTGCAGAATATACTCTTCCATTCGGTCATGCAGGTCTTCTTTCAGATTCAGCATCTTTGCAAAGGCATCACTACCAAAGGCGACAAAATAGGCATCCGCACATTCGTTCGGCTGCAGCGTTTCCAACTCCTCGCACAGACACAACACACGCTCCAATCCCATTGCCAAACCTGCAGCGGGCATGTCGCGTCCACCCAGTTGTTTGACAAGACCATCATAGCGCCCCCCCGCGCATACCGTGCCCTGAGCACCGAGACGATCCGTTACCCATTCAAAAACCAGGCCATTATAATAATCCAGACCACGCACCAGATGGGGGTTTATTTCATAACGGATTCCGGACGTGTCGAGGACAGTACGGACACTATCCAGTTCTGCCCTTGATGCCTCGTCAAGATGGTCCAGCAGCTTGGGGGCCATGGCAATCAGGGATTGCATCTGTGGATTCTTGCTGTCCAGTATACGCAGGGGGTTGGTCTGCAGGCGACGTTGACTGTCCTCATCCAGATCATCTTTGTGGGCTGAAAAAAAATCCACCAGCAATTCACGATAGCTTGCACGGCACTCTGTTGATCCGAGAGAATTCAGCTGGAGAGAAATCTGCGACGCTATCCCCAGTTTCTTCCAGATTCTCTCAATAATCAGAATCAGCTCAAGCAGCACTCCAGCACCAGGTTCCCCGAATACCTCGACACCAAACTGATGAAATTGTCGGTAACGCCCTTTCTGAGGACGCTCATGACGAAACATCGGCCCCATGTACCACAATTTTTGGGTCTGTCCATTCAACAACGCACATTCATGCGCAGCCTTGACGCAGCTGGCGGTCCCTTCAGGCCGCAGGGTCAGCTGGTCACCATTGCGATCAATAAAGGTATACATCTCCTTTTCGACGATATCGGTGGCCTGGCCAACTGCCCGGCAGAAGAGTTCAGTCTTCTCCAGCACAGGAAAACGAATCTCCTTGTAGCCATAGGACTTGGCAATATGCACCAGGATTCGTTCAACCTCCTGCCACAATCCCGTACGGTCGGGCCCTTGCGGGTGCATGCCGCGAATGCTGCTGATATTCATGCCCTGGTTCTGTTACGGTGTCGAATTTGTAAACTGGGAGTTGTTGCTGTTCGAACCGAAACCGGTAGAAGGCTGCCCTCCCACAATCCCAGGCGGACTGGTTGCAGGGATATTGTTTATTCCTCCCTGCTGATCATCTGGTATCCCGTCCTGGTTCAGGTCATTGTCCGGGATTCCGTCACCATTCAGGTCCTGCCCGAGAAATGCAGGATCGACACCACCTGTCGAGTTATTGTTGTTGGTGACTGCAGGAACCTTCATCTCTTCGTTTGTGATATCCAGTTTGTTTTCCGGTTTTTTCTGCTCATCGGTTACAGCATCAAAGCTATCAACTTCGGAACCAAAATCATCCGTCTCATCAATCGTTGTGGCCTTGACCTCCTCTGTCGGCTTGGGTGCGGCATCCCCTGTCTTGTCTGCAGCTTCATCACCAACCCTGTCGAAAGATTCATCTTCGGAATCAAATTCATCCTCTCCTGAATCATTCTCTCCAGCTACAGACACCGCCTCCTCCTTGACTGCGGTGGTGCTTGTAACGGTTGTGGTCGACTCTGGTTCTTCCGGAAGTTCCTTGCCCAATTGATCAAGGCCGGTCAGTTTCTTGTATTCCTCACTATCCCTGTACCCTTCTATCAGTCGGCGCGAATAGCTGGCAACCTTGTCCGGCTGGTTCAGTGCCCGATAGATCCGGACTGCCAACCATAGAGACTTGGCATTGTGCTCAGATAGGGATTCATATCGACGCAGATAGTCTTCTGCGGCTTTCAGGCGTCCCTTTTCAAGGTTGATCTTGGCAGATTGATAGATGGACTTGGACTGGTCGGGATTATGCTGCAACGCCTGTCTGAAATACAGCTCGGCCCGCGCCTGATCACCGAGTTTCATCATGCACAAGCCAGCATTCTCATAGGCCTGGGCTATTGCATGATACTTTGGGTTGGTTGCAGCAATGAGAAACTGTTCCTCGGCCTCGGTATAATGTCCTGTCCCACATAAAAAGACACCATAATTGTTGTGAATGGCTGGATCATCCGGGGCAAGGTGCAACGCGTCCATATAGGCCTTGTTGGCCTCTGCTGCCTTACCCTGCCGGCGATAGGTCTCCGCAAGATAATGATAGGCCTCGGTATAACCTGAGTTGAGTTCAAGGGCCTTCTTGAGCTTCTCTACTGCCTTGTCAAGATCGCCCTGCTGCAGATAGGCCAACCCAAGTTTGGTATTGATGATAACCTGAGGGTTTTCCTTGGTTTCGGCAGTCTTCTTTTTTCCGAACCCCAGTTTGGGAAAACCTCCGCATCCTGCAATCAGAGCAAGTAGCAGAGCGAAAACTGTCAATCGGGACCAGCCTCTCATTGAACTCAGAGAACAGTAGCTTCCGGGGCAGTCCGTACATGACGGTGATTGCGTCGACCGGTGTGTTTTCCGACGAGTTGTCCGCAGGCCGCATCAATATCGTCTCCGCGGGTGCGGCGAGTCATGGTCATGATATTCCTGGACATCAGGATCCGCTGAAAAGACTGTATTCGATGTTCAGGTGAACATTTGAAGCGGGTCCCGGGAAAGGGGTTGAAGGGAATCAGATTTACCTTGCTGGCCATGCCAGAAAGCCTCTTTACCAATTCGTGCGCACATTCATCGGAATCATTGATCCCGTCCAACATGACATATTCAAAGGTTACATGACGCTGTTTCTGACCACTGATAAAGGCCTGACAGGCATCCAACAATTCCTCAACAGGATATTTCCGATTGATCGGCATGATCTGGTTCCGAATCTGGTCATTTGGCGCATGCAAGGAAACAGCCAAACTGATATCACTCAACTCACGAAGACGGTAAATCCCGGGGACATGTCCCGCTGTACTGAGCGTAATACGCTTTTTTGCCAGACCGTAGGCCAGGTCATCCTGCATGATGGACACAGCGCTGATGACATTGTCCAGATTAAGAAGCGGTTCCCCCATACCCATCAGAACAATATTGGAAATTGCCTTCTTGCCATGAAAATCGGCAACATTCAGCCCCAGCTCTTTCCAGGCCAACCATAACTGGGCAATGATTTCATCAGACCCAAGATTCCGGCTGAAGCCAAGCTGGGCAGTGGAACAGAATTGACAATCCAGCGCACAACCAACCTGAGAGGAGACACAAAGTGTGCCACGGTTCTTGGTCGGGATATAAACAGTCTCGATCCCCTGGTTTTCAGGGCCTACCTGTATCAACCATTTTCGTGTTCCGTCCTGTGAATGCTGACGGGTGAGAACTTTGGGGGGAGTGATGCATGCCGTTTCCTTGAGGCGCTCTCGCAGTCCTTTTCCGAGATTGGTCATATCATCAAAGCGGGTGACACCATGGCGGTGGATCCATTGGATCACCTGGGAGGCCCGAAATGGCTTTTCCCCCAAATCGGCAAAAAACTGGCCCAGTTGTGGACGACTCAGACCGAACAGATTACGCTTTGATGTCGTCTCTGGCACGGTCCGAGGGCTTGTCACTACGGTTACCTCTTCCTGGCTGATTCAGCTGCGCGGACAGATTTCCTGCGCATCAAAAAAGAAGGCAATCTCGGTTTTGGCCGTTTCCGGGGCATCGGAACCATGTACTGCATTGGCATCGATGCTATCGGCAAAATCGGCGCGAATGGTACCAGGATCGGCCTCTGCTGGGTTGGTTGCCCCCATGATCTCACGATTCTTGAGGATGGCACCTTCCCCTTCAAGAACCTGAACAAGAACCGGTCCTGAAATCATGAAGTCGACGAGATCCTTGAAAAACGGCCGATCCTTGTGAACTGCATAGAAGCCCTCTGCCTGTTCACGGCTCAGATGCAGCATCTTCGCGGCCACGACCTGCAGCCCACCCTGTTCAAAACGATCTATGATCGCGCCAATATGGTTCTTTCTGACGGCATCAGGTTTAATAATGGACAAGGTTCTTTCAATGGACATTCATGACTCCGTTTCTTTAATGGCAAAACTCTCCCCACATCCACAGGTATCCGTGACATTGGGATTATTGAAATGGAAGGCTGTATTCAGCCCGGTTTTTCTGTAATCGACCTCTACATCTTTCAGAAAAGGCAGGTGTGCCTCATTGACAACAACCTTGACGCCCGAGGTCTCATAGACCTGATCGTCAGTTTCAACGCTGTCGGCGAAATCTATGACATAGGCATACCCTGTACACCCAGCCTTGCGCACCCCCAGCCGCAGGCCAACTGCCAGGGGTTGCTTCTCGAGCATGGAGGCAATATGTTGTGCAGCAGACTCTGTCAGATGAATGGACATGTTATTAACCTATTCCAAAACGGACCAGTTGTAACAAAGCCATCTTAAATCAATCTTACAATGATCGACCGGCTCCGTGACTAGTCCTTGATACTGTTGAAGGCGCTGATCGACCAGACCAGGGCAACAGCGCAGAAAATAGCCAGGATTCCTGTATCTTTCAGATAGATCATCATATCGAACTTGTCACTCAGTGACTGCCTTACCGCTGCAGTGGCATACTCGATCGGATTGATCTTCGACGCAATCTGAATCCATTCCGGCATCATCTGTTGCGGTACCATTGCAGAGGAAAAGAACATCAATGGCAATGTCATGAGGTTACCCATCACTACCAGGGGTTCCTCGCGCTGAAGTGTCATTGCCAACCCATTGGACAACGCGGCAAAACCAACGCCCAGAAAAAAGATGGTTATCATTCCCATCCCCAGGTGCAGGGGATGAAAATGCACCGAGGCCCCCACCACCCATGCAGTGACCAGAATAATCAGTGTCTGGACCAACACCTGTACGGCAGAATGCATGATACGACTGAGAACGATGGCCGCACGGGAAACCGGAGTCGTCAACATCTTGTCTACGGTTCCAGAGCGTATCTCACGCAAAAGACTGACCCCGCACCATGAAGAGCCAAACAGCACTGTCATGATCAAGACCCCCGGTACAAAAAAATCCTTGTAACTGTCCTCGGGAAAGCCGGGCAATTGCGCCATGTTGCCGAACAGTTCAGAAAAGATAATCAGCCAGATCAGGGGTTGAATCAGGGTAAACAGCAACCATAGCGGTGCCCTGAGCGAGATCTGCATGTACTTGTTAAACAGATAAATGGTGTCCGAGATCACGTTTGGTTACTCCTCAATACTTCCAATCCTTATGAAAACGCCTTCGTGTACCATCAGGCCTGCTTGTCCGGATTTTGAGCAGGGTCACTCGACTGCGTCGTTCCATCGGCATCATCGTGTTTATTGTCTGCGGCATCCTCTGCAGACCCGACATCATAACCGGCCTTGCTGGCCCATTTCTTCCAGTCATCGGGTGGGCTGTCCTTGTCCTTGTTCCATTTATTGTTCTGCCAGTCACCATCAGAGGAATCGGCCCCGCCTTTTTCGGACTCCTGATGATCTGCCTGATCCCTGGATAATGGATTCTCTACTTCATCATCTTCTGCGGAAGCAACATCGTAACCGGCCTTGCTGGCCCATTTCTTCCAGTCATCGGGTGGGCTGTCCTTGTCCTTGTTCCACTCGTTGTTTCGCCAATCCTCTTCGGAAGAGTCGGATTTATCCTTTTTGGCTGACGAAACAGACGCCTGCTGTAAATCTTTATCGTCCTGCTCCTTGGCCGCTTCTTCAGCTTCAATGGCTTCCACATCATACCCTGCCTGGGCTGCCCATTTCTTCCAATCTTCCGGAGGACTATCCTTGCCCTTGTTCCACTCATTGTTCTGCCAGTCATCATCAGGGCTCCCGGAACCCTCGCCACCTTCACCCTCAGTCTGCCATTTCTGCCAGTTCTTGGCCCATTTGGAGTTCTTGGCGCCATCCTTGCCAGCCCATTGCATCCACCATTCTTCAACTTCTTCTTCACCCTTGTCCTCAAGTGACGAACCGGTATATTTGAGAAAAACATCATCCAGTGTAGGACCAGACAGAGAGAGTTGCGTAATGGTCAACCCTTTTTCAGTCGTGATGGCCATGATACGGGGTATGGATTCTGCACCGTTATCCACGTAAAGATGCATCCGTGTTCCTTCCCATATCCTGTTTTTGATCAAGCCCGTCTCGGCAAGTGCCTTCTCAAAGCCAGTGCTGGCAGCGGGTCTCTCTTCAAAATTCAAAGTAATGGAATCTCCACCAACACGATGCTTGAGTTCTTCCGGCGTTCCAATGGTCTGAATGACACCCTTGTTGATGATGGCAACCCGATCAGACAGTTTGTCGGCTTCCTCCAGGTAGTGGGTCGTCAGCAATATTGTCAGCCCCATCTCCTTGTTCAGCTTGGTGATGTACGTCCAAAGTCCCTTGCGACTCTTGATATCGAGGCCCAGGGTCGGCTCATCCAGAAAAATCAGCTTCGGTTTGTGGATCAGCGCCATGGCGATATCCAGCTTGCGGCGCATCCCGCCCGAATAACCTGCCACCACCTGGTCCAGGGCATCCTTGATATCGAAGTACTCGGTCAGCTCGTTGATGCGCTCTTCAATCATTGATTTGGGCAACTTGTAGAAGTGGCCATGCAACATCATGTTCTCGCGCCCAGTGAGAAAGTTGTCTACCCCGGCATTCTGCGCAACCACACCGATAGACTCTCTGACCTTGTCAGGATGGAGATCAATGTTATAGCCAGCCACCTTGACCTCCCCATCATCAAACCCTGAAAGCGTAGACAGGATCCGAATAAAGGTTGATTTTCCAGCCCCATTCGGCCCCAACAAGGCCATGATCTCACCATCTTCTACGGTCAGATCAAGCCCATTGAGTGCCTGAGTACCATCAACATAGGTTTTCTTCAGTCCTTTTACTTCGATCATGGGTCGATTATGGTTTACTGGGTTGCAAATGTTCGATAATGTATAACATTTGGCCCATGAAGTATAGAACTGCTGACATTTCATCGCTAGCAAAAAGACCCTGCCCGTGAAAATTCTGGGTATAGAAACCTCCTGTGATGAAACGGGCATGGCCATATTTGACTCCGAAAGGGGACTGCTCGGCCATGTCCTGCACAGCCAGACCGAGACACATCAGGATTATGGTGGCGTAGTTCCTGAACTGGCCTCGCGCGATCACATCCGTTTTTTCACCCCTCTGCTCAGAGAGGTCATGTCACAGACAGGTTGTCAACCCAAAGATATTCAAGCCATAGCCTTTACTGCTGGTCCGGGGCTGCTCGGCGCGCTTCTGGTCGGAGCTGCTGCTGCACGCAGCCTGGCCTGGAGCTGGGATATTCCAGCCATTGCAGTCCATCATCTTGAAGGACATCTGATGGCTCCATTATTGGAGGACCCTGCTCCGGAGTTTCCATTTATTGCCTTGCTGGCTTCCGGCGGTCATACACAATTGATCGAGGTCAGCAATTTTGGACGCTATCGGTTGCTGGGAGAAACGCTGGATGATGCTGCTGGAGAGGCCTTCGACAAGACTGCAAAACTACTGGGACTGGGTTATCCGGGTGGTCCCGAGTTGGCGAAACTGGCCAAGCAGGGCAAAGTGGGGCGTTTTCAATTCCCTAGACCGATGACGGATCGACCAGGTTTGGATTTCAGTTTCAGTGGACTCAAGACCTTCGCCGTCAATACCCTGCATTCGCATGGAGGACAGAGCGCCGATCTTCAAACCCGCGCAGATATCGCCAATGCCTTCCAGCTTGCTGTCGTTGATACCCTGCTGATCAAGTGCATGCGTGCACTGAAGCAGACTGGGCTGAAACGTCTGGTGATTGCTGGCGGGGTCAGTGCCAATCAGCTTTTGCGGCAAAAGGTATCGGACTACTGCCTCCAAACAGATACTCAGGTGTTTTATCCCCGCCATGAGTTCTGTACCGACAATGGCGCCATGATTGCCTTTGCCGGTTATCTGCGCCTGCAACATGGCACCCCCCCTGAACCGTTGAAAATCTCTGCACGGGCCCGCTGGCCATTGCAAGACTGTTCATCAATGGGATAAATGCTATGGCAGATACGGATACGGATATCTATTTCATGAGGCATGCCATCGGTCTTGCCAGACAGGCCGAACAAACAGGCGAAGTCCCAGTGGGTGCTGTCCTGGTCCAGGATGGAACCATCATAGGAGAAGGATACAACAGGGTAATCACCGATCATGATCCAACCGCCCATGCGGAGGTGGTGGCTCTTCGTCAGGCTGGAAAAACATTGAAGAATTATCGCTTGCCCGGAACAACGCTCTATGTCACCCTGGAACCTTGCACACAATGCTTTGGTGCTCTGGTTCATGCCCGTATCCACAGGCTTGTCTTCGCCGCCAGCGACCCCAAGGCAGGAGCATTGGGGGGGATGATTGATCTGCGTATCGGTACCCGTTTCAACCATGAAATCGAGGTAGTTGCCGGGACACTTGCCGATGAATCAGCCGATCTTCTCAAGAATTTTTTCAGGGCAAGAAGAAAAAGATTACCCGGCTCATGCCAGAGTTTCATATCGCCGGAGCCATAATACTGGGAAGCGAATCATCGATTGTATCAGGAGACTCCTGTGGCTCTCCACGGGCGGTGAACTCGGCCTGTAGCTGCACATAATAGCGCCAGATATTTTCAACATAGCGCTTCGCCTCATTACCCCTGGCATAGCCATGCCGGGTCTTCTTGTACCATCTTTTCTGTTGCAACAGTGGCAGATTTTTTTTCAGTACCACCCATTTCATTGAGTCCTCTCCCCGTTCACGAGTAAGTTTTCTGAGGTCTTTCAGATGACCCAACCCCATATTGTATGCAGCAAGTGCCATCAGGGTCCGGTCAGGTTCAGGGATGGAGTATGGAATACGATTATGGATATTTCGGAAATATTCGGCACCTCCCATGATGCTCTGCCTGGCATCCAACCTGTTCTTGACGCCCATCTGTGAGGCCGTTGACAGAGTCAGCATCATGATCCCCCGCACCCCGGTAGGAGATATTGCACGACGCTTCCAATGCGACTCCTGATAGCCAATCGCTGCAAGAAAACGCCAATCTATCTGGTACAGC
>RFGN01000054.1 GCA_003696645.1 Gammaproteobacteria bacterium
CCTTGATCTTTTTCAGCGCCTCATCATGCATCTGACTGACATGAGAAAAACGCTGACTTGCTTCCCTGAAAACCGGGTCATCATGGTTTTTTACCAGTTCCATCACCTTTTTGTATTCATCCACAGCCAGTGAAAAATACTCACTTTCTTCATAAATTCTGGCAAGATTAAGATGCAACACTGCATTGTCAGGCGAAGCCACCACAGCCTGCCGCATCAGTTCTACACCCTTTTTGAAGAGATTCTTTCCTAACTTGATCTTGGCAAGACGATATAATGCCTCTGGATTGTCCTCATCCGCTTCCAGTACCTTTTCCAGCAGCTTTTCAGCGATCGTTACCCTGTGATCCTGAAGTGCCTGCTTGGCACCATCGATCAATTTCCTTATATCCTCTTTTTTCAGTTCAGATGGGGTCTCCGCCCAAGAAGAAGGGACCAACATAACCCCTCCCAAGAACAGGACGCCCAAAAGCTGAAAAAACCGGTTACCCTTTATGCCAAGCATCAATAATAGAATGTAATATTGAAAAGCAGCTTCCAGCTATCGAAGCGAAGATCTACTCGCTCGGTTGTACCATCCTTTTTTCTGAACAGCATGTTCCCGCTGGCATCAAAGGCATAGGGCAACTTCGCAAAAGACGCCTGTTCCGAATCAGAAAAATCGCTGTTACGCTGTACATTTCTGAGGTTGAAACTTGAAAAACTGAAGACACGTTCTGCTTCAATCCCGAGGGATAGCCAGTCCTTCCAGAAATATTCCCCTCCCAATCCAGCTGAAAAGGCAAATGCACCTGTAGTTTGGGCCCTCAATATCATGATGCGTTTGAAACCATCGATATCGAATTCCTTGAAATTGTATATATGGTCTTCGCGATAATCGATATCAAAATATTCATTGGCGGTAAGTCTCGTATAGAACCTCAATCGGTCAGGCCACCTGAACAGGTTATATTTCCAGCCTACATAAAACTGCGTAAAGGAAAACTGTGCCCGGCGAAACATGTCAGCTCTGGTCACCCTATTCTGAATGGGAATAGCAACTTCCTTGGAGGGGGATTTGGCATTCCCTTCCCAGCTTCCCAAACCGATCAAGTAGCTTGACCGTCTGTTTCTGTCCCATTTGAATTCGATACCCGCTTCCGTAGCAAGATCCATTTCAGGCACATCGTTGTCGAAAGCAAATTTGACTGGTTCATTTCCATCACCGGCTGACTTTGGATTCTTGAATACACCGGCTCCCCCACCAAATGGACCCTTGAAGACACCCTGGTTCAATGCAGTCAGAGCCGGGTCATAAAGACCGATACGAAACCCCCCACCCCAACGATCTCCCTCGAGAGAAGCCAGAAAATTTGCCAGTGAGAATTTTTTCTCGGAGACCTGTTTAAGCTGTTCAAGCGCCTCCTTGTTTCTGGGATCAAGAGAGAGAGTCTCCCTGATTACAGACTCCTTTTCCGGTATTTCAATATAGGGTCCGTCGATCTGATCCGTTGTCCCTTCCCACAGGTTTTTCTTGAACTCCTTTTCAGCAGGTCCCTGCTTATTTTCAAGGCTTTTCTTGAGTTGCAACGCTTCCTTGTTGCCGGGATCCTGCTTAAGAATCTGATCTATCAGTTCCTGGACATCTCCCAAACTTGATGATGGGGCATCTATCGGGACTATATCTTTCTCCGGTTTTCCTTCTGCTGGCGCAGACTGCGCAGAAAGCGCATTACCAACTGAAAACAAGGATATACATAAAACCAAAAAACCTGACAGTATATGTAAAAGCCCTCTCATCAGGCTCTTCCTATCCCGCATCTGCGACAAGCGCTTCCTTGGCGGCTGGCCGTGAACTCAGGCACAGAGATAAAACAATAATTGCAGCAAGACAACTTACAACCATATAAATGGACACAAAATAACCCATCTTGACATGCGGTGGAAATCTTGAGAACAATAATACGGAAAAACCAGCTGTAACGATTGTCGCATTGATTACAATGGTCTTTCCCACTGTCCTGAGTGTTTGAAGATTTGCCTGCAAAGCATCCTCCGACACAGCCAGGCAATCCCTGAATCTGAACATGTAATGAACCGCATAGTCAACGCCAACACCTATCGCTACCCCTGCAGCAAGCGTTGTTGACACATCAAGCGGTATCCCCAACCATCCTGCGCCACCGGAAATCAACAGTGTCGCCAAGGTAACCGGCAATACGACAAAGAAACCATACATCAGGGACATGAACAGAATCGTGGCAAGAATGAATATACCCAATTTCGACACCATGATCGCTGAAGTCTGGCTTCCAATCAGAAGGTCTGCCCAGATATAGGAATTATTTGCAGACCCTGCCAGATTGACATGAACAGATGTATTCCGAAAGTGCTCTTTCACAAATGCATTGACATGGTCGATGACGTTCTTCAGTATGCGGGTATGATCTGTCTGAATAGGGATGGTCAGCAACGTTCTACGATAATCATAATCGATTACTTGATCCAGTTGCTCTGGACGCCCGGAAAGGGAAAGCAGATAAAGATATTCCGCCATTTCCTTGCTGGAAGCGGGAAGAATCTTATAGGCAGGATCGCCTTCATGCAGAGTCTTGTTTGCACTTTTTATGAAATCCACGATCGATAGTGTTTTTCCAACATAGGGGAGCTTTTCCACTTCTGTCTGCAACGTCTCTATGGTTCGCAATATTGCAGGGGACTTCAATGCCCCTTTCTGATCCGATTCAATCACCACATTCAGAAAAATGGTTCCATTGAATTGTCTGTTGAGCAGATTGTTGGAAACAGCCACCTCACTGTCATTGCGAAAATCCGACATCCAGCTTGAATCCACATGCAATTTCATACTGCCGGCCACCATCAACAGGCTCAGTGCCACCAATCCAATGAGGTATCGTGACCGATTGGCATGAACGTTCTCGCCAAGTGCCACCAGCACTCTGGAGATTCCGTCCTGTTCTGCATGCAAGCGCATGGAACGACGTTTCTTCAGATATCCTCCCACTTTTGGTCTCAAGACTGTCAACGCCGCAGGAAGAAAGGTCACTGATAACAACCAGCAGTACACGATGCCCAGCACCGCAAACACACCGAAAATCCGAAAAGGTGGCATTTCAGCAAACAACAGGGAAAGAAAACCTGCTGCCGTAGTCAATGTCGTGGTGATGAGAGGGGGACCGAGATTATCCATGACCTCAGTGACAATCTCGCTACTCTTTCTATGGGGATCAGGTAATACCCTGTCATAATAGTGGCTCATCAAGTGGACACTGTCTCCAATACCCACGGCTACAAGAATAACAGGGAGCATCGTCGATATGGTATAGAGCGGATATCCCAACAGCACCATGGTTCCCAAGGTCCAGATAATCCCCCCCAGCATGACAAAAAGAGGCAGCGCAACGCCACGCAGGGTACGAAAAAACAGAAGAAGAACAAAACCAATGACCAGTATCAACACCGGAATCATCAACTTCATGTCATCCATTGCCTGCAGGCCGGATGTCACTTCAATAACTGGGCGACCCGCCAGATAGAGACGATCTCCATTCTTCAGTTCGGTATAGACGGGGGTGTCTTTCCAAGAATTGCTCCAGCCCCCCTGTTTCTTCCAATCACCCTGTTTCCATTGTTTCTGGCCTGCTGCCCCATTCCAGTCCGCATCCGCATTCCAGCCCTGGCCATCCTGCTTCCCCCCTGCCTTTTCGGCCTGCAAGATCCCCTTGATCTGGAAATAGGTCTGGTAACGATTTGTTGCCCCTTCTTTCAACTTGGCCCTGATCATGGTGGCCTTGCCATCTTTCGACACAAGGTTGCCAACAAACAGATCTGCATTGTCATAGACCATTTTTTTCAATCTCTGGATTCCGGCTTCATCATCCGGAACCTCGGGCATCAGTGCCTGCGCTCCCATGCTTTCATCGTCTCCGACAAACAGCTCTGCAGTGGAAAGCGATGCCACGTCGATTGTCCTTTGCGCAATGACACCAGGCAGATTGGCAACCTTCTCTGTAATCCGCTTGACTCGTTGCAGGGTTTCACGATTAAAGATCCCCTTGTCGTTGGCCACGGCGATAATCACGGAATCCTTGACACCAAACAGCTCAATCACCTTTTCATCGTAGGTAATGGCCGGATGGCCTTTGGGCAGATATACTCTTGCATCTGTTTCCCAGCGTAGAGATTTCAATTGCATGGCCATGAACACGGTAATGGCCAGCACCACTACCAAGATCAGTCTGGGATAATTTATGACGAGTCGATACAAAGGTTTCAGCATATAAACAGTCTCTTCATCGTTATTGAATTGCTAGAAAGCATATTTGAATTCCACATAGATTCGGTCATTATCATGAAAATTACCTAGAAAACGAGCCTTGATTCCGGTCTCGGTCAATTCTCTGGGATTCCCACCACGGAACAAGACACCGAAGCTCGACTTGGTGCCGGCAAAGATATCGGCACCCAACCCTACAGAAAACTTGTCGGTCACGCGATAGGTGATCTTGGGACGAACGATGTATTCCTTCTGACTGATGATATCAATCAGCAGCAATTGGAACACGGCTGATTGCTTGGGAAATTCCCGTCGCATGAAAAGACTGAAGGAATTGTCATATTTGGCCTGGATAATGGCCTTTTCATAATCCAG
>RFGN01000055.1 GCA_003696645.1 Gammaproteobacteria bacterium
GCCTTGGATCCACCGACCGGAACTGCGTTCGCAACCAGACCTCACCAGTATCCTTGGCGCCTTCTCCACGAATATGTACTCCGACAACCGGTCCGGAAAAATGCTGGCGGGCAAAATCATCGATCATTTCCTGGATATGCGGCTGCAGGTGGATATACTTCCGGATCAACCGATAAGGAAGGTTACGCTCCTTTGGCCAAAACTGCAGGCCAACACTGCCTTCGGGCCAGATAAAACTGACCATGATATTGTCCTTGTCATAGTATTTGCCCTTGTAATACACATTGGGAAGATCCTGGGGACAGGAGGCCAGGCTGGCCCGGTCCATATCATCAGGAAGTTCAAAACAAGGCTCGAAATAGTACTCCCAGGGATCCTGGTCAAGATAGTCCCAGCGATAACAGCTCCCGCTCCAGTCAATCGCAAACCGGTAGCCCTGTTTTTCGGCCATGTACAGATGCTGGATCACCTGATTGACATTGGAAAACATCCCGGCGACCGGCCGTAACTCGAGCAATCTGATATCTGTCACCTGCGGGATGGCCTCAGCCTGTTTTTTTTGATAAAGTTTGATGCGCTGTCAGGCGGGTGTAGTTCAATGGTAGAACAGGAGCTTCCCAAGCTTCTAACGTGGGTTCGATTCCCATCACCCGCTCCACACAGCGATTCAGTCGATCACACCGAGGGCCTTGAGCATCAAGAACAACGTCGCCGTACCCGCGATCAACATGACGCTCAGGACAAAAATCGCAAAAAAAGCTCGCATGACAGTCACTCCGACTCAGGGCTCCCTGATCTGCAAGGGATCCCTGCATTCATTACAGTAGGTCCACAGCGGCGGATAATCCTTGGCCTCCACCTTCTTGTGCAAAGGCTTGTGGCAGGCCGGGCAGGTTCCGGTGACCTGTTCACTACTACGCTCCATCTTGTATCGTGACCAGGCAATCACGGGACCGGCAATCAAAAAACCCGGAACCAGAACAAAATGGGCCAGCGGAATGAACAGGGTGATCCCGGCCATGATCCACATCATCGCCAGCATCTTGATCGCCCGCAAGGTCCGATCACTGCTGTCGAACTCCTGCAGGATAAATTGACCCGTTTCCTGTTTACCTGATTTGTCAATAATCTGCACTGGCAGTTCCTTTTTTTGCGCCATGCTCTCCCTCTTTTCTTCAGCGAGCTGATTCTAACATATTCCCGGCTGTCTCCTCGGGCCTTCCATCACACTTGCATACGATGCCGACTCTCTCCAAAACGCTCTTCCAGATAGGCGATGATATCTCTGGATTCATACATCCAGTGTACGCCAGAGGCCTGTTCAATTCTCAGACAGGGTACCGTCGTTCTGCCACCGCCTTCCAGCAGTTCCTGTCGATACAACGGCTCTTTCAGGATATCCCGTTCTTCGATCGGCAGGTGGAGACGCTGTATCGCCCGGCGGGTCATCACACAGAACGGGCAGCGTTCAAAATGATACAGAATGAGACTGCTGACCGCCTGGTTCACCTTGGCCTGATCGTCTTCAGTCCGTTGCATCGGCACCACCTTGCCGACACCGAACAACCTTCTCAATGGCATGATCTATAACCTCGCAAATACCCTTGAAGCGGCCTCGATCGTCTGTTGAATCTCGGCCTCGCCATGCGCGGCCGAGACAAAACCGGCCTCAAACGCAGAGGGTGCCAGATAGACCCCTTCTGCCAACATTCCATGAAAAAACTTCTTGAACCGCTCGGCATCACAACCCATGACATCCTGAAATCCGCTGATCAGTTTCTGTTCGGTAAAGAACAGTCCAAACATGCCGCCAACCGTATTGGTCGTAAAAGGGATTCCGGCCTTGCTTGCAGCATCTTCCAGCCCGGCTGTCAGGGTCGTGGTTTTTTCACTGAGGGATTCATAAAAACCCGGAACGGATACTGCCCTGAGCATCGTCAGACCGGCAGTCATGGCAATGGGGTTTCCCGAAAGGGTTCCGGCCTGATAAACCGGGCCAGTGGGGGCAATCTGTTGCATGATCTGCCGTTTTCCTCCGAAGGCCCCGACAGGAAGCCCTCCACCTATGACCTTGCCCAGTGTGGTGAGGTCGGGCGTGACACCATAATGGGCCTGGGCACCACCCAGCGCCACGCGAAAACCGGTCATGACCTCATCAAAGATCAGGACGGCACCCTGTTCATCACACAGGTCTCGCAGACCTTCAAGAAAACCCGGTACGGGTGGGATGCAATTCATGTTTCCCGCAACCGGTTCCACGATCACACAGGCTATCTCGTCAGCCATCTGCGCAAAGACTTCCCTGACAGATTCGATATTGTTATATTCCAGGGTCAGGGTATGACGAGCCAGATCAGCGGGTACCCCGGGAGAGGTAGGCACCCCCAGTGTCAGGGCACCAGAACCGGCCTTGACCAGCAATGAATCGGAATGACCATGATAACAGCCCTCAAACTTGACCAGCTTGTCCCGCCCGGTATAGCCTCGGGCAAGACGGATGGCACTCATCGTCGCCTCGGTGCCGGAACTGACCATACGAACCTGCTCAATGGAGGGAACCAGTTCACATACCAGGGCAGCCATCTCGGTCTCGATCTCTGTCGGCGCACCGAACCCCAATCCGTTATCCACTGCTGCCTTGACCGCTGCGATCACGTCAGGATGGGCATGACCCAGAATCATGGGACCCCATGAGGCTACATAATCGATGTAGGTGTTTTCGTCTGCGTCAACCAGATACGCACCCTGTCCCTTCTTGAAATAGACAGGGTCTCCTCCGACCCCCTTGAATGCTCGTACGGGAGAGTTGACCCCACCGGGAATGACCTTTTGGGCAGCCTCAAATAGCTGATGAGAATGTGTTGTCATGATCTGCTTCCTGATTAAACCATTGCGAAAATTCTGTGGCGGTCGAGCGAATGTCTGCAGCCCCGTA
>RFGN01000420.1 GCA_003696645.1 Gammaproteobacteria bacterium
CCACACTGGTTGCCATACTGTGTCTGAGCTTTTTCAGCGATATCCTTGGCCTGAACCTGACCCGATTTGTCGCCGATGGCTTTGCCTGGCTGACGTTTGCGGCAGGGACTCTGGTCGGGGTCTGCATCGCCATCATGTCGCTGAGAATACTCTGGGAACTGTGGCTGGACGCAAAAGGTCGGCACGGTATCCATTAATCAATATGAGGTAACTATGCAGCAGAGAATAAAAAAGATTTCCGTATGGCTGATACTGATGATGCTCGGCCTGGGGCTGAACAGTCCTGCAGTCTGGGCGCATGCGGGCCATGCCGGCCCCATGGTCCCCTTTGTCAAGGACAAGACAGCCCTCAAGACCTTGCTGGCAGGCAAGGGTCGCAAGCTGGTGAAGCGCAAGGAAGCGCTTGCGCGCGAGACGGCGGAATGGCTGGCCGAATTCTTCAATGAGGAGCCGGCCAGTGGCGATATCTCGCGCTTCTTTGTCGCCAAGGATCGCAAGAGTGGGCAGGCCGTCGCGCTGGCGATGATCAGTGAAGCCCCCTATCATCACGGCAAGATGCGCCTGATTGTGGCCATTGACGATCAGTCCAGAGTGATAGGCGCCGCAGTATTGGGTGTCAACAAAAACTATGTGCAAGATTTTGAAGCGAAGAATCGAGCGGGATGGATCGATGAACTGAAGGCAACTCCGTTGTCTGCCCTGATCGACAAGGGGCACCAGGCGGAAAAGGAACCCTCGACACTGGATGACAAGATCATGATAGAACTCAAGGACAGCGCCGTATTGCTTTCGGGCTTCCTGCATCAGTTGCAAAAGGAGGAAAGATAATGCGTTTTACCGGAAATACCCTTGCAGTGGCTCTACTGCTGTTGGCCTCTACAGCGGCCTGGGCGCACAAGGTCAACATCTTTGTCGATGTCGAAGGCGACAAAGCCGTCGTCAGTGGCTATTTTTCCGATGGCAAGGTGCCAATGAATTCGCCGGTGCAGGTCTTCGATCTGCAGGACAATCTGCTGCTCGAAGGTCAGACCAGTCAGGAGGGGGAATATACCTTCAAGATCCCCAAGAAGGAGAGCCTCAAGGTAGTGCTGGATGCCGGCATGGGGCATCGGGCCGAATATGTGATTCCGGAAGGTGATATCCTCGGCGATCAGGTGGAGGCCCCCGCCGATCAGGCCGGGCAAAGCCCTGCGGCTGCGGCAGCAGATGGAGACGCCCATGGACAAGGGGGAACGATGCTGGCCCCAAACTCCCTGAAACGCATGATCGAGCGGGCCGTGGCCAAGGCCAATCGCCCCGTCCTGCGCAACATGGATGAACTGAAGAAGCGGGCCCGTCTCTCGGATATCCTCGGTGGCTTCGGGCTGATTTTTGGCGGATTGGGCATCTGGTTCTACCTCAAGGCCAGAAAGATGCAGTCATCCCAGACGCAGTAGCCATGCCAAATGGCAATAATCTGATATAAATCAAGAAAACTGAGGTGTTTTTCATTATACTGGCCGATTTTTAATTCAAGGTGGTGATCAATGAATCTGAGTAAACGACTGGGGCCGGTGCGTCCGGGCCTTTATCTTGCCATCCTGACGCTGCTGTTCGGGATATTCATGGGGGTCTCCTTCGGGGTCAATGAAGACGGCTACAAGCATACCATCAAGGCCGGCATCGCCGCTCACCCCGAGGTCCATGGCAAACATGCCAAGAAGCATGTCGGCAAGATCTGGCGATATGCCCAGCGGTCCCATTTTCATGCCACCGGTATTGGGGCCTTTACCCTGGGGCTGATCCTGTTGCTGGCCCTTACCGACATGAAGGCCTGCTTCAAGCGTGCCGCCGCGGTACTCATCGGTCTGGGCGGGAGTTATCCTCTGGCCTGGTTCAGCATGTACCGGCTGTCTCCGTCAATGGGGCCGCATGCTGCCCATGAGGCCTGGCAGACGGTCCTGTTCACCTATGTCGGCGTTGGCGGGCTGCTGCTGGGATTGTTGCTGTTGATCCTGCATCTGCTGTTCGGCCTGTTTTCGAGTTCCTCGGACGACACACAACCTTAGCCGCTTTCGGGGTCTGCCCGACTCTGCAGGGGAAAGACTTTATTCCAGATAGCCCAGTTTGGCCAGCATGTCCCGGGCGGCCTCGGTCATCTCCTGGTAGGGTCCGGGATAGTGTATGGCCTTTTTCAGGGATGAGGTATACAGCCCTTTCTTGACCTGGTCATAGCTGGCAGTCATGACAGGCTGCGCGGTATTCTGGAAGGTCAGGCAGCGGTCATCCCAGTCCAGATCGAGAAAATTCAGCAGTCGACGAAGTTCGTCTTCGGGGTTCTGAACCAGATCTTCATAGTGCAGTTCATAGTAGTTCAGGTTGAATGCCTGGGC
>RFGN01000421.1 GCA_003696645.1 Gammaproteobacteria bacterium
AACTCCCAGCAAACACAGAAGGACAAGTTGAAGTTGAAGAAGAAGATATGGAAATGCACACCGCAAATAGTGGACTGGTAGACGTGATAGACTTAAGAGAATGTAAAATGGTCTCACCGAAGCGACACAGGAAAAGGAAGAGAGGAGAGAGGAGAGACGAGTGGAAAAGAAGAAGAATCCAAACGACCACAGAAGAGAGTTCGGACTATGCGACAAGCTTCCATTACGAGTATGTGGTTTCAGAAGCCGCAACCCGTTCGTCCGGTGGGTGAACGCAAGATGGAAGAAAGCAAGGTCGAAGCAATCGAGGTGCCTGAGAATCATCTGAGCATTGGCACATGGAATGCTTGTGGTCTTACGAAACAGAAAGAAGTGGAGATTTTGAAGAGTGGTTTGGATATCATTGGGATCACGGAAACTGGAAAAGGAAGAGAGAAGGATCCACCTGGATATGTCTGGTTTGGAGACAATGGGCAAAGGACACAGCGAGGTAGAAGAACGCACGGTGGTGCAGGATTCTACGTCAAGCAACATCTAGCAAGCTTGTGTGATGTTGTGAAGGAAGAACCCAACAGACTGTGGATCTGAATGCTTGGCACTGCAGGATGTAAGCATGTCTACTTTGGTAGCCTATACATCAAACCCGCTCAGAACGAAGAAGAGATGCGGGAAGAACTGAATGGATTGGCAAGGCAAGTGAAACGCTTCAGGGAGAAAGGAGATGTCATCCTGATGGGAGACTTCAACGCCCGAGTGGGACGAGCAGAGAATGCAAATGAAGAAGCCTACATCGGAAGGTATGGAGAAGAGACGAGGAACACGATGGGTCGACAGCTCCTTCAATTCCTCAGAGAGCAAGACATGCTGATCATCAACAACCGTAAACAGCCAACAGCCTACACTTATCAATCATACCGGAACACGACGAGCAGCCAACAACGGCAGGTCAACAGCAGCATTGTGGACTACATCATTACGACATTCGATTTTGCTCACAAGGTCACTAATTTCCAAGTGGGCATCACCGGATGTAATGGACTGAGTGATCACAAACCGATCACAGCAACGATAGCTGGTCTGCAACGCAAGAGCAAACCCAGAAGGATCAAGTATCGACGTTGGCGAACTGATCTCCTCAATCCGATGGAACACCCTGAAACATGCGAGAAATACCAGTCGACATTGGATAGCCATGTTGAGGAGAGCTGGACACCAGAGTTTGAAGACCTGGCTGTGGAATGCAAGACTGAACAAGACGCAGCGGATATCGTGGACAAACTCTGGAAGAAGATGAGAGAACTGATTGCCAGGACAGCCACTGCGACATTGGGACGTTCGAAGGTAACGAGGAAGCAACAAGGTGATTCGTTTTATTGGGACAACGATCTTCGAGAAACAGCACAGAGAAGAGAAGAAGCATTCAAGATGTTTGAAGAGAGCCCGAGTGAAGACAACTGGGAGACATATCTGAAGGCAAGGAAGGACCACAAGCAGCAATTCAACGTGAAGCAGCGTGAGTTCTGGAAGAGGTTCGCGGAGCTCATCTCCAACGACTTCCATGGAAACAAGAAGCTGTTTTGGTCCGTCATGTCCCAGAAGAGACGAGTGAAGAAGACAGCCTTCCCCGAAGTGATGAAAACAGCGGATGGTAGTTTCACTGCACGAAGGAAGGAGCGTCTGAAAGTGTGGGAGCAGTATTATGCATCACTTCTTCAGGACTCTGACGAAACCAGTGAAGCTACCAGATTCCTCTACCAACTGGATGTGGGGAACAGAAACGCAGAAGGGATGCCATCATCTCTGGACCAGCCCATCACAATGGCTGAATTGACAACAGCCCTCACACTATTGAAGAACAAGAAAGCACCTGGAGTAGACAAGTTGCCTGGAGAGCTGTTGAAACACTCAGGTGGTGGCTTCCAGTCGGCGTTGCAAGGACTGTTCAACTTCTGTCTGGAATGGGGAGTGGTGCCCAAGGAGTGGGGTATGGCTCAGATCGTACCCATCTTCAAGAGCAAAGACCCCAAGGACCCATCCAACTACAGAGGAATCTCACTGCTGCCCATAGCTGGGAAACTGTTCTTCAACATACTGGCAAGAAGGATTCTGTCATTCGCGGAGAACACACAAGCCATCGTGGAAGAGCAAGGAGGATTCCGAAGCAAGAGAGGATGTGTACATCGGATCTTCACTTTGTCCCAAGTCCTCAAGAAGCGGAAAGGGAACGGCAACTCCAACTACCTCTTCTTCGTGGACCTGAAGAAAGCCTTCGACTCAGTGGATCACATCAAGCTGCTGGAGACTCTACGAAGGAAAGGAATGGGTAGAAAGCTTTGGAAAGTGATCCAGTACACCTACTGGCATCTACGAGCACAAGTTCTCATCCAAGGCGACCGCACAGAATGGTTCCCAGTGACGAAAGGAGTGAGGCAAGGATGCCCACTCTCACCCATCCTGTTCTCCATCTTCATCAATGTAGTCGCCGAGAGATTGAAAGCGGAAGGCATTGGAGTACCGTTTGGAATGCCAAGCAATGTGGAGAACCCAATGAAGCTGCTTTCCATCCTCATGTATGCGGACGATATTGTACTTCTCACCAGAGGACCAGAGGAACTGCAACGAGCCATCGATGTAGTGGCTGCAGCATGCAAGGAGATTGGAATGGAGATCAACACAGAGAAGAGTCAGATTATGATTGTGCATGGAAACAGCAAAGCACGAGGAACACCAACTCGTCCGTTCCTCTTGCCTACAGACAATGGACAGGTGCCTCTGACTGTGGTGGACAAATACAAGTACTTGGGAGTGTGGTTCAATGACGAAGTGACATGGGACACTCACGCCCAAGAGACACTGGAGAAAGCAAGGAAAGCCGCCACACGAGTGGAGAGACTTGTGAAAGGAGAGAAGATAGCCATGAAGGCCAAGCTAACAGCATATTCGGTAATCGTGAGACCGATCATCGAGTATGCATGGGAGGTGTGGGAACCACCACACCCTCTGAGAGTGAAGCTGGAAGGACTGCAGAACAAAATGTTGAGATCGATATTGGGATGTGCCCGAAGTACTCCAGCATGGGCACTGCGGACACAACTGGGAGTTCAACGATTGGAAACACGCAGAATCAAGAGCCGCCTTCACTGGGCGGCCAAACTCATCTGCATGGATGAAGGAAATATGGTGCGATCCACAATGAAAGCGAGATCACAGCTGGGACTGAAGCGAGGAAGGCCTATGAAGACATGGTGGGAATCCACTCACCATTGGATACAGCAACTAGAACTGGGACCAGCCCTTCAGTCCTTGGAGCAAGCCTCAATCGCCATGAAGAGGGAACCAACTGAACTCACACGGAAAACGCTCACACGGTGCTGGAACACATGGAAGAAGACAGTGGAGCTGAAACTGCGAGCATTGGAGAAGACCGACTTCGAGAAGGATGCACAACAGTCCACCAAGCTTCGATTCCTGCGAAGAATGAACCACGACATCACACGATTAGCATCTTATCTGAATAAGCCTGAAGGATTATCACGAATCGATCGACTGAGGTTCAAACTCCTGAGTGGAACCTCACCACTGGGAGTGGAGCGAGCGCGTTGGAGGAGCGGAGACGGGTTTTGCCCTACCTGCGACCTCGGGGAGTATGAAACTGAAGAACACTTCCTGATCGACTGTCCTGCAT
>RFGN01000422.1 GCA_003696645.1 Gammaproteobacteria bacterium
GCAATATACTCAGTAGATGGGGCGCCGGGTGGAAGCACTATCACCATCACGAAAAATACCCGCCTTCCAATAATCCATATGGAATACTGTTTCATCCGAAACAACACTATCAATTCGATATATCTGGATGTCGATGCATCGGTTACACAACATAACCTGCCAAGGACTCCTCTGGAGTTCTATCCGCAGAACATCGCAATTTTGATCATGGACTTTACTGGTGCCCTGCATTACCACCTATTGGCGAACGATTCAGCTACGTGCTCGGCCATTCTGTTTAAGGCACTCGGGGGATCATCAGCGGTCTCTTCCAATTCCCCATTCGAGATAGCGACTGATTTGGTGAAGGTCGGTTCCTTTGGATCAGCGGGAGGGTATAGCTATACGCGCATCACCGAACCCAGTATGGTGGATCATAGCATCTCGCTGGCACCCGGAACTGCCTACCGATTGACGGCCACCTTGAACCATAATTCCAGCTACACAACCGGGACGTTTAACAATGATTGCTATTTTCAGTGGAAGAACCTCACGAATGGAACCTTGGTCGGGAACGTTGGATATGCAGGTGGCGGCACAGGGGTCTCCCCGACCAACAACATGAACGTCGCAGCAGAGGCGATCATTGACGCAAGATCTGCGACCTCACCCACCAAGGTGCAGATCATTAACGTAAGTAATACCTACAAGTATTTCCCGTTTGGATCGGTCTATATCCAGGAGTTATACTGATGAAACCCTAAATACCAGTAGCTAGTTTGAGCAGGGACGTTCCGGCATGAAATTCAAAGGGGATATGCAAGTCGAAAGACTCCATTATTTGGGGCAAATGGATACATTGCAACGGAGTTCAACCACTCCTTCTGCCCCTGGAGCACTGATTTTCGACACCACCGTCGGCAAACCATTCATCTTCGATGGAACTGCTTGGAAGGAATTGGGCGGGAATAACCCATCGACAGATACCTACAATAGCTTGTCAATCGGCTCTGATGGAGGGCATTTCTATAACGGGAACGTCCGGTATGCAACATGGAATACCCCAACTTTTACCATCGCGCCACAACCACCAACCGGACCCATCACCATTTATGAATACAATGCATCGTCCCCAACACCAACTACCTGCACAATCAATCTGGCACCGGCTGGGAAATTTGATGGGGTTAGCACTACCGAAGCTGTATTCGTGAAGAACAACAGTGGCGGCGACATTGATTTCGTGGCAGGAAGCGGGCTCACTCTGTATGGGGCTACCAAGTGTTTCCCGGGTGACATTGTAATGGTCATCTATAGCGGGCTGTCCACGGCAACCGTTCACAAGCTGTCTGATACTTACCCTCCAAACATTGCACATTTGACTATTGCACAGGATTACACCCCCACAGCTCCAGACACGGTAATACCCTTGCTTTCGATCTCTTCTAACGTGCTTAGTGGGGGCCTCCCCCCGCCGGGGATCCAATTGAACCCGGGTGGTCAGATCACCCTATCCAAACCCGAGAACATCGGAACGTATTATCGACTAGTGGCGACCATTGAGCCACGCGATAACAACGCGGTCAAATTCCAGTGGAGAAATGTCAATTATTCGCAGTATATCGGCACCCAAGGGTATTCTGCCGGTGTAGTGGTTGGATGGGATGAGCAGAAGTGCATTTCTGCGGAAGCATACGTGTATATCAATCCGGGAAGCAGTGAGACAGTTGCTCTATATCATGTCGATGGAAGCCCGAACGCATATTATCCAGGCAACATAACAGCTCACCCGATGACAAGCATCATCATCGAGGAGGTAAGGTGATCTGTTGGTCTCAGAACGCCTAAATACATTCGGGAGACTTTATCGAGAGGTATAGCAATGGCATACAAGACAGGCAATGGATACACGGTAGAGCGTTTTCACTATCTGGGAAAACTGACGACTACCGAGCGTCTCAACCTGACAACCCCAGACGCGGGGATTTTCGTGTTCGATACTACGGAAAATCGCCCGTATGCATATGATGGGACTACTTGGCATCCACTTGGTGGCGCTGCAGGTGGGGGCGGTATATCGGCTGATGCCCATAATAGCCTGAAACTCGGGAGCGACCTCCTTCCATATCTGACAACAGCTTCTTCGTATGTTCCCTGGGGATCGGCATCGCAAACCACTGTATTCCCAAATCCATACAATGCCCCGGTAATCTTCGATTATTATGGGGCAGGAACTAGCACTTTGACGATTACTCAGGCGCCACCAGCCTATGATTCTGCCAACTATACGCTGTATTTCTTCGTCGTCAACAGTGGCGGGAATACCTTGACCCTGAACGCAGATACCGGAGTCACACTGAACGGAGACGTATCGGTGAAGGCGGGGGAGGCTGCGCTGGTCATCTACGGGGATCCCAATACTGCAAACTCATTCCTCATCAAGAAAAACCCCATCACCAAGGAAATGCAATTCCGAACTATCACGGCGACCGCATCGGTTGTTGATGGGGCGTATATCCCATTTGATACCATGACATCGCTCGACTTTTCAAGCGGAAATTCCAAGATTGCCATCCAAGGTGGTGGAACGTTCCTATTGCAACCAGGGGTCTATAAGCTGACTGCCAAGGTTACGGTGGGGGGCATTGTCGATGCAGCATACCAATGGTATAACCATACCCTTGGTTTCTTCATGGGAACCGAGGGGTTCGATAGGAAAACTTGGCACTCAACCCCTGCTGTTGCATATGTTCGAGCAACGTCCGCGCAAGCTGTTGGTGTCAAGAATATCAGCGGCGCAACAATTACATTCGGGGAAGTTGGGCGCGGTTTCGTGGAGATTGTCGAGGAACCACTCATTCCATAACGAAAAAGCGCACATTTTTCCCGCAAGCAGGTAAATACAAATGATCTCCTCCTTCGTCACGGGGGGTCATTGAATCGGTTTGCGTTCCTTCCGATGCATCAAAGTGACGAGAATACAACGTAAACCAATAAAAGGAGATAAGAACAATGCCTCAATATAACCACACCGGCCCCATGAACAACACCCGTGTTGTGAAGGTGCGAATCGAAGCCGATCCGGGTGAAACCAATGCCGAGCTCTTCAAAGATATTCGCTATATGTCGAATGTGACAGACAATGATAAACTGGCCCAGCTCCGTATGGATCTGGTTGTCCAAGCTATGCGGAATCTAGCAACTGTCGAGGGCGTTAGGCTAGTCCAAGACGGTGCTGGCACCGCAGCAACCCAGTATGCCGGTCCTGCTCTCGAAGTGACCTTCACAACTTGGGAGTATGGGACTTTTGATAATGAGCAGGATATCACCGATACCATTGGTGTTGGCACTTATCCTGCCAAGACTAAGCCCGGTCTTCAGAGCTTGCTTGATGAGCTTGCTAACGTGAGCTACGACGGC
>RFGN01000423.1 GCA_003696645.1 Gammaproteobacteria bacterium
AGTCATTGAGGAACTGCAACGCCGATTTGGTTTGTCCGGACATGCCGAAAAGGCCGGTCGGTCGGCCTGATCACTCAACTTGAACAAAACTGGAAGGAAATATGGGTATTAGTATCTGGCAATTATTGATCATTCTCCTCATCGTATTGTTGTTGTTCGGTGCCAAAAAGCTCAGGACACTGGGCTCGGATCTGGGCGGCGCCGTCAAGGGTTTCAAGAACGCCATGAACGAGGATGAGAAAACGGCGGACACAACCGGGGAAGAACCCCCTGCCGTCACCCGACAGCCGAGTGACGAGACGACCAAGCCCAGGACAGAATCCAGCAAGGAAAAGGATCAGACCTGATCCTTCCACCCGATCATGTTTGATATCGGGGCGCTGGAGATCCTGGTGGTGGCCGTGGTGGCCCTGCTGATCGTCGGGCCAGAGGAATTTCCTTACCTGTTACGTTCTGTTGGCCGCACATTCGGCAAAATAAGGCGCATGATCGGCTCTGTTCGCGACCAGTTCGAGTCGGAGATCGAGAAGACCGAAAAGATCCGCGAGAAGATGCAGGAGGAGCTGCGCATCTCCAACCTGCATGAAAAGATCGAGGCCGGAGCAGAGGCAGTCTCTGGCCTGAGAAAATCCGTTCCAGCGGCATCCTCGCAAAATGGTTCCGAACCCCCGTCTAAAGAAGACACGGTCGCCGAAGACCAGTCCACCATCCAGAACGAAGACGAAAAAGGCACGCCACATTCCTCATCCAAACCCTCTGAGCCCAGCTGATCATGGCTGCCCCGGGAAGAGACATGCCACCTCGGCGAGACGGTTATTATCAGGATAGACAGCAACCACTGGTCGAACATCTGCGCGAACTGCGCGATCGCCTATTACGTATCGTACTGGTGGTATTGGTCATCTTTCTGGCCCTGACGCCGTTTGCGGGCGATCTGTATGCCATGCTTTCCCACCCACTCATGGCCAAACTGCCCGAAAGCAGCACCCTGATTGCCACCGAGGTCGCTGCCCCGTTTCTGACTCCGTTCAAGCTCTGTTTTGTACTCGCCTTTTTTATCGGTATCCCCTATATCCTGCATCAGGTCTGGGGCTTTATTGCCCCGGCGCTGTATCGCAGTGAAAAACGCCTTTTGCTCCCTCTGCTGGCAACCAGTACCGTCCTGTTCTATGTCGGGGTAGCCTTCGCCTATTACGTCGTGTTTCCACTGGTATTCGGCTTCATGGTCAGTATTACCCCGAACGGTGTGCAGATGATGACCGATATCGGCAAATACCTGGATTTTGTACTGAAGATGTTCATGGCCTTCGGCATCGTGTTCGAGGTGCCCATTGCCACCATCCTGGCGGTGAAGGCCGGAATCGTGACACCTCAGGCCCTGGCCGAAAAGCGGCCCTATATCATCGTGGGATCATTTGTGGTCGGCATGCTGTTGACCCCACCTGATATCCTGTCCCAATTCCTGATGGCCGTACCCCTGTGGATACTGTTTGAGCTGGGATTGTTCGTTTCCAGGCGGATTCATGTGCCCGAGCCCGAGGAGCCGGAATCCGAAGAGAAGGAACAGGCAGGCTGAGCTTTACCCAACGGTCTGCTGCGGCAGGAAATTTAGGTTCCTAACACGCCAACAACTCCTTCATGATCTGGCGCCCTTCGTGCAACAGAAATTCCTGGAAAGTCGTTGCCACAATCGACAGGCGTCGCTCTCCCGGTGCGACAAGGTACCATTTGTCCTGCGTCGGAAATCCCTGAACATCGAGAATCTTGAGCTGATTCAGACGAACGTCGTTGAGGATGGCGTACTGCGACAGCATCGAAATCCCCAGTTTTCCCATCACTGCCTGCTTGACGGCCTGATTGCTGCCGAGCTGCAGTCTACTGTTCAACACAATGTTCTTGTCCTGAAAAAGTTTTTTGAACAGGAGTTCTGTTCCGCAGCCTGCCTCTCTCAGAATGAATGGCTCCTCACTGAGGTCGGCATAGGGGATCTGCTTTTTTTTGCACAGGGGATGCTCCGGATAGGCAAAGATTACCACTGGGTTGTCGGCAAACTCGATCATATCTGCCTTAAGCTGTTCGGGGCTGAGAATCTGCCCAAAGATATAAAGATCATCCATCCGCTGATCAAGGCGCTGCAGAATATTCGTCCGGTTGCTGATCTCGATAGAAACCGTAATCTGCGGATAGCGCTGGCAGAATGCACCGAGAATACGCGGTAGAAAGTACTCGGCGGAGGAGACCGCCGCCAAGGTCAGATGTCCGCGCTTGAGTCCCTGCAGCTCATCAAGGCGCATGGCAAAATCCTCAAGAGACTGATCAATGGCCTGACTGGTGGGAACCAGCTCTCGCCCGGCATCGGTGAGGACAATACGCTTGCCATCCAGAACATACAAGGGTTGTCCGACCAGCTCGGAAAGCTTTTTGATCTGCAACGAGATGGTCGGCTGGGTCAGATTCAGGTGTTCGGCGGCCGACGAAAAACTGCCCTTTTCGACCACCGCCCTGAAGATCTGCAGATGCCGAAGGGTGATATGGTTCAGATAACGCATGGCTACATTATAGACTATATCTATTCATATTATGTAAATAATTAATTTTACAAATAATATGCGAGGTGTCATGATGGCATCCGAACTGAATGACAGTTCATTTATATCCTTACATTTTGGACTATGGAGGTATCAAAATGAAACAGAACCTGGAAATCTACAGATCATTTATTGGTAACATTGGAGGCCTGGATGCACTGCTGCGCCTGGTAATCGGCCTGATGCTGATTCTGACGGTCCTGCTTGTTGATCTGGACAATACAACGATGTTTTTGTTGGCGGTCCTGTCTGTACCCACAGTATTCTTTGCCATCATGCGGTGGGACCCGCTCTACCGGCTGTTCAATATCAGCACAGTCAGCAAGCGGGGAGACTATACCCTCAACGCCTGATTACAGATTCCTTACTCCCTACTCGCCGGAGGTTCTTCCTCCGGCTTTTTTTGCCTGCAGGAAAGACAGAGTTGAACAGATCGAGCGGAACCACCAAGAAAGAGGCCCGGCAGGATTTTTTACGCGATTCCATATTTTCCACACATTTCATCCATACTTGATCCACAGTCCGGCTGCAGAATGTCACCGTAATCATCAAACACGGAGAGATAAAATGAAACGAAATACTATGCAC
>RFGN01000424.1 GCA_003696645.1 Gammaproteobacteria bacterium
CAACCAGCAGGGATGCCCCTCCTGGGTCTCCTTTCGCCAACACAGAAAGCCATTTGCACTCACGACATTGTGGGAGATCGACCTTGACGACGAAAGTGTATGAAGGGTGGTTCAAACACGGCGTTTTTTGGGTCACAAAGGTGTCTCCCACCCGGCCTTGCCCCGCTGGGGGGAGGTGTCGCGCAGCCACGGAGGGGGGAAGTCGTGCGCACATTTTTTCCTGTTACCCTCAGTTGAACCATCCCATTTATGATATAAGAGCAGCGCAAAGATCCTCAAAGGAGAGAAGGAATGAACCGAAAAACTCGACGTATTGCTTTGTATTTCCTAATTCTTTCAATCAGTTGTTGGTTTTTTCCAGCCACGGCGTGGGCGCACACCAGCGGAGGCATCGTGGGCGGCTTCTTGAGCGGCTTCAAACACCCGATCAGCGGGCTGGATCACGTCGTTGCGATGGTCGCGGTAGGGCTCTGGGGCGCCGTGTTAGAGGGTTCGGCGATGTGGCTGCTTCCGGTGATCTTCCCGATGGTGATGGCATTTGGCGGTGCATTGGGCGTGATGGGTGTGCCACTACCCGGCATTGAGATCGGCATTGCTTTGTCTGGGATCGCCCTGGGATGCATGGTCGCCTTCACCATCAAGCCGCCACTTTGGGTCGCCGGAGTGCTGGTCGGTGCGTTTGCCATTTTCCATGGATACGCCCATGGTACAGAGCTTCCCTCTGCCGCCAATGCCCTCACCTTCTCCGTCGGCTTCGTCCTCTCCACCGGCTTGCTGCACCTCAGCGGCATCGCCTTGGGGCTGCTCTATCGTCGCTCATGGGGAAGGTATGTCGTGCGCGTGACTGGCGGCGTGATCGTCTTGATCGGCTGCGGCTTCCTCTTCCAAATCTTCTGACTTGGAGTTCTCATGACCCGACGACAAGCTGCTTGGTTCTGGGCCTGCCTACTCCTTCTAACTCCCTCCACCGCGCACGCCCACATGATGATCAAAGGCATGGGGCCATTCGTCAACGGCCTCTTGCATCCACTCGTCACGATCCCACACCTGCTACTCTTGCTGGGGATGGGGGCGCTGCTAGGACAACACCCTCCGCTCCGACTCAAATGGCCGATGTTGACCTTCGCAGCCAGCAGTGCATTGGGTCTGCTACTATCGACAACGGGCTGGTTTCCGCCCACCATGCCTCAGCCCCTGCTGCTCGGCTTCGCCCTTGTCTTCGGAGTCTTGATCGCCTCTGCCTACCCCATCCCCACCTGGCTTCAGCTCACCCTCTTAGGACTTACCGCTCTGCTCCTGGGGCTAGACTCAGCTGTTGACAAAGCAATCCCCACAGGCCACCTCCAAATACTTTTTGGCACCTGGCTTTGCCTCAACCTCGCCATTTACAACATCGCCTTTTACAGCGCCTTCTGCGACCGCAAAAAATGGTCGCAGATCGGCCTCCGCGTACTCGGCTCATGGCTCGCAGCCATCGCCGTTTTGGTTCTAGCCTTCGCACTCAAAAAATAAGCGCGACGTTTATTTGACAGTGATGGTGATCTTTTTGGAGAAGACGGCAGGCTTGTGGGGGAGATGACGGTAGTCCGCGAGCAAGAGTTGGAGGGTGTGCTTTCCAGGCTTCAAAGTCAGTTTGGTGCTGGTCTGCCCTTTGCCAAAGTGGATCAACTGCTTGGACTTGGGGAGGGGTTTGGTCAGGTCTGGAAGCTTGTCCATATCGATCAACAGATGGTGATGACCCGTATTGGGCTTCTTGACACCAGCAGGTGCGACAGTCATGCCGGAGATGCCAAACTTGACTTCAAAGGGAGACTTGACCGTCGCACCATCTTTCGGGGACACAATAAAGACCTTGGCCCCTGCTGGTGAAGGAGTCGGCTTGAGCACGACAGCACGTGGCCGCGCTTTGACCGGCTTGCTGGTGCTCTTGCGGACTTTCGGGACTTTGTTGGTCTTTGCTTGCTTCTTACAGCCGATCAGGCTCACGCTAAAGACCAGCGCAAGCAAGGAAATCACGCGTTTCATCTTTCACTCCTATTGAAAATCAAAGGTTCTACAAAAACCACCCCATGGGAAGCTTCGCATGTTGGACACTCGAAAGTCATCTCCACCAAGGATGATTCCTTGGACAGCACATGAGAAAAAGAAAATCACATCATAAGAAGACCCACAAGAGCACATCATAAGAAGACCCACAAGAGGTCTCCCTGCGAAGATTTGGGTCTCACTCATCTGAACAACATGTTCTTGAATGCACTCGCTCAATCGTCGTGTTTTGGATGCTTGTGTTTTTTGTGCCTGTGACCCTTTTTCACACCCATTTTCGCGAGGCTTTGGTTGACCCATTGCTTGATCAGTTTGACTTGTTGAGGGCTGACTTCAGCTTTGGGATGTGCAAGCAGGTAAATGCCAATGGGCATGTCGCCTGCCTCGACTTCTTCGAGCGCGTCCTGAAGGCGTTTGCGCTGCTTCTTCTTCGTGTACTTGCCCCACTCGGAGAAGTTGAGTTTCTCACGGCCTTCGTGGACATCGTGGGCAACGAACCAAGATATCGGTGCAATATAGCTATAAAATGGCCACTTTGTCTGATTGGAGTGGCAGTCATAGCAAGAGGTTTTGAGGATCGCCATAATCTTTGGCGGGGCTTTGATTTCAGCCGTCACAGGAGGATTTGTGCGGTCCACGGGGATCAACTGGATGAGAACGAACACACCCAGCACCCCCAACAATCCATACAAGATCTTCTTCTTCATCAGTTTCTCTTATCCAGGGATAAGGCGGATCAGCTCAAGAGACGCCGAGCAGCTCTACTTCAAAGATGAGGGTGGCATTGGGGGGGATCACAGTCCCTGCACCACGAGCGCCATAGCCGAGGTGCGGAGGGATTGTGAGGCGGCGCTTGCCACCGACCTTCATCCCTACGACGCCCTGATCCCATCCCTGAATCACCTGACCCGCACCAAGCGCAAAGCCAAACGGCTGGCCACGGTCAACAGAAGAGTCAAACTTGGAACCGTCGGTCAACCATCCCGTATAATGTACGCTGACTTGCTTGCCAGCCACGGCCTCATCACCAGTCCCCACTTGCAACTCTTCAATTTGCAAAGAATCTGTCGTCATCGGTCTGCCTCACATTTAAAAATTTACCCGATATCACCGGGTATTCAACGAGAATATTCTCGAAAAGGAGAGCGATAGCGTAACACTATAGGACAAAACGAGTCAAGACGCTCAAACGCTCAAGGCAGGGCAATCGCATCAGAAAAGTCTTGACATTGGGTTATAATTCGTTCCTCAACACAAGAAAGGAGCGAGATCATGGTGATCGGAAAGAATCGAGAAGAGAAAGAAAAGCCCCAATCCATCGACGATCTGCTTTCATTCTTTGCAGAGGTTCATGATCCCAGACGAGAGCACAGCACGACTCTGCACACCCTTGAAGCGATCATTGTGATCACGATCCTGGCATCTGTATGCGGAGCCCAAAACTGGGTTGATGTCCAACTATGGGGAGAAGCCAAACAAGACTGGCTCTCTGAATTTCTTGACCTCACCCATGGCATCCCCTCTCACGATACTTTTTCTCGGGTGTTCCGACTTCTTGACCCCAATTCTTTGAACCAGGCTTTTGTTTCTTGGATGTCTGCTCTCGCCGAACTTCACGGCGACATCGTCTCTCTTGATGGCAAGACCATTCGTCGCTCTCTCGATAACGCCGATGGCAAGGGACCCATCCATATTGTGAATGCGTGGGCCTCTGCCAATGAACTGGTTTTGGCTCAATACAAAGTTGATGACAAAAGTAACGAGATAACTGCGCTGCCCGAGTTAATTGACATGCTCAACCTGAAAGGAAGCATCGTAACCATCGATGCGATGGGTTGCCAGGTCGCCATCGCCCAAAAGATCATCGACAAAGGAGCTGATTACGTCTTGGCGCTCAAAGAAAACCAACCGGCTCTTCATCAAGATGTCGTCGACTTATTTAAGTGGATAGACTCGGATAGACCGGCAGATCAGCCCGTGGAAGTGGGAATAGATGAAGAAGTAGACGGTGGACACGGAAGGATCGAAACCAGGCGTGTGATGAGTACCGAACAGCTCGAAGGACTGGAGAGTTGCGAAAGATGGCCCGAGCTTCGAACGGTTGTGAGGGTGGAATCCATCCGACAAATAGGGGAGGAGAGCAGTTTGGAATATCGTTACTATATAAGCTCGTTAGGCGGAGCAACAGACCAGGAAGCGCAGCGATTAAACCGGGCAATACGGACTCATTGGGAGATAGAGAACAAAGTCCATTGGGTTTTGGATGTAGCCATGAGAGAAGATGAAAATCGAGCACGAAAAGACCATAGTGCCGAGAATCTGGCATTGATAAGGAAGCTAGTTCTGAATCTTGTACGACGAGAAAAGTCCTTAAAGTGCGGGGCTGCCGCAAAACAAAAACGAGCTGGGTGGGATCATGACTATCTCCTCAAAATCCTTTCACAGACTTGATGCGATTGCCCTG
>RFGN01000008.1 GCA_003696645.1 Gammaproteobacteria bacterium
GGGGCAGAGCTATGTGGGAGGCACTGTAACTTATAACTGGTACGCTGTGCCGGATGCCGGAAGCGGCCTGACAGCTATCAACAACCCGATCGTACAGGTGAATCCAACCGAACCCGGTGATTACCAGTATTTCTTCTTCGCAACTGTGGATGGTTGTACCTCCGACACGGCCGTATGGTCAGTCAATGTTCAGGCGCCACCAGCCTTGTCGCTCAGTGTAGATGGCAACCTGGAATGTGTTACCGGAGCTGATTCCATCCAACTGATGGCCAGCGGTCAGGCAAGTACTTGGTTCTGGGAAGGACTGAACACCGGCTTCATCTCCAATGAGCAGAACCCAATCATCCCCAACGCCACCGCTGCCAACAGCGACACCTATGTGCTGACTGCCACAACCTCCAACGGTTGCGTAAGCACGGCCAGCATAAGCATTGACATAACAGACCAACCTCCGGCACCGACGCTCATTGCATCTGACACAGCGCTGTGTCTCGGAGCTGAGCTTACCTTGTCGGCTTCGCCAGATTACGGCTCCGGAGCCCAATACATCTGGACGGGCAACAACCTGCCGCCATTTGCACCGACCGTGCAGACAGTGACCCTGGTACCCAACACCACCGGCAACCTGGAATACACCTTTGCTGCTGTGGTGAATGGCTGTACGACCAGTGTGGCCACCGTGATTATTCCGGTTGAGGCCATTCCACCTGTTGACATCACCATCGATGGCAACACCGAATGTGTGGACGGCACGACTACCGTCACCCTCATTCCAAACTCAACGGGTGCGACGGACTGGACCTGGACCAATCAGGCTGGAACTGTTGTGGGCACCAATGAAAACCTGGTGTTCAACAATGCCACTTCGGCCAATTCCGGAACCTACACTGTCGTCGTCAGCAACTCACTGGGCTGCACGGCATCCGGTAGTACTACTTTGACCATTACCGATGCCTTGCCGGCCATAGAGGCCATTCTGACGCAGCCAGCCTGCGAGGGTGGTGTGTTGAGCCTCAGCACAACGCTGATTTCCGGCGCTACCTATGAATGGAAAGGCCCGGGTGGCACCATTGCCTTGATACCCGATCCGGTGATACCAAACGCAAGCCCGGCCATGAATGGCAACTACACAGTA
>RFGN01000425.1 GCA_003696645.1 Gammaproteobacteria bacterium
CGCCTCAACTGGCTGGACACCCAAATGGCCCTGCTGGCAGAACCCGAATATGTGGAAGCTGATTACTTCCCACCCAAAGTCTATCCCAATCCTTTCAATGACCGCTTGACCTTCGAGTATTACGTCAGAAAGGAAGTTCCCGTCTCCATCCAACTCTACGATGCCCGCGGCGCCCTGGTGCTCCAGCACATCGACGACGGCCATTCCAACGGCAGCAACTCCACCCATCTGAACACCGACCTGCCCAACGGCCTCTATTTCTACCGCATCCTCTTTGGAGATAAGCGGGAAGCGGCGGGGAAAGTGGTTCGAAACTGAGGAACTGAGAAGCACCCTGCTAGCACCTAATAAACATGGCGAAGCCATCTAAACTCCGCCGCCAGGCGGACTAAACCCACCGCAGGTGTTTAAACAGGCCGAAGGCCCATAAACGCACCGCAGGTGCCTAAACCGGCCGAAGGCCTTTAAACAGTACAAACGGCCAATTGGCCGTTTGTACGAAAAGGGTCTTCACTACTCACAATGCATCTTGGAGGCTTATTTGATAAAGCTGAGCAAGCCATCCGGCTGCGGCTTTAGCGCCATTTCTTTTGTTGGAACCCGCTGGGTAACCGGTTTCAGTTGGAGGCTGTGGTCGTCGCAATAGACCATCTGGTAAACAGTGGTGGACTCACAGACATTGGGTTGATTGCGTGCGCAGGCATGCAACAGCAGGAAGTTGCCGTCTTTAGACAGTTCCCACACGCCGCGCTCTGGGATTTCAGTTCCGCCCATATCCAGCAAGCGGGTGTAAGTATCGTCATTGCGGAACTGAAAGCGCACGGCCTGCGGCTGGCCACGGCGGGGCTCACTGGCGTAAGCGGTCCACTCCCCTCTCAGATCGGCTTTGAGTTCTTTCAGTTTTGACGAGGCCACCATCGGGCGATACAGCAGTTTTTGCACCTCCCAGGTATTTGTATTCAACAGGTTCATGCCCTCACAGTCGGAGGTGACGACGTATTGCTGCAGGCTCCCATCCGCACTGCTGATGGTTGAAAGCTGCGGAAGTCCGTCCACCGAAGA
>RFGN01000056.1 GCA_003696645.1 Gammaproteobacteria bacterium
GGCTTGGGGTTGGCAGGATGGGCCGGCGGGTAGAAGCTGGCGGAAACCTTCTTGAAACGCCCTTTACGGACCATTTCCGCGAAGGCTGGGTCTACCTGGGCGGGCTCGGCCTTGAGGCCGCCCTCATCACCCTCACTGAACGAGAGGCGCTTTACCCAGCCGTAGGCCGGGGCGTCGTGACGGGGGTGGCCCACCACCAGCGGCGCTTCGTGCAGCGCGGGGTCGTAGGCCTCGGCGGTGGCAGCAAGGTCCGCTTCGGAAAACGAAAGCGCCTGACCAGACATGGCCACATGCCGGCCGGGGCGGAAGATGGCAATTGGCTTGACTGCCTGCTCGGGCATGGGTGGCTCCATGTAGGGATGACCGTACATGGGGCCAGATTACGGGGGCAGGGTTGTCAGGTGACGGGGGAACGGGTTCCGGGGAAATGATGGATGCAGGTTGTCGTTAGTGATTTTTCACAGGTTGCCTGTCAGCAAAATCAATAACAAGCAAAAGCGGGACAGTCGCGTAACATCTATGGCTATTGGGGTTTTTCTCCCATCCGAATCATCGCCTCCCCTCTGTGATTTTCAACAATTTTAAGGGCAGGAGACATTGCGAATGTATGCATGTATGTGTGGTGTACTGTTAAAACCAGATCCTGCAAATCATCATCTTCTTCCATCTTCTCGATACGAAGCCCAAGTTTCTCCAATTTTTCTACATGGATGTGCCTGGCATGGTTGTAGGTGGTTTCGCTGTCAGATAGGCCTTCAATAATTTTACGTATTTTTTCTTCTGCGTCTTCACCATCAAACATTCCTGTTCTAAGCCACTCTGCCACAATCTGTTTTGACCATAAAATAGCATGTTGACAGGATCCCAGAAAAGAAGGGTGATACTTGCCGATGATGCTCTGCCATAATGGTATGGTTGCTGGATCCTTTTTAATTTCTTCAATTGCTTGGTTAAATTCGGCTATAACACCATTTGCTGGCACGCCATTAAATTGTGGATCTATCGGTCCTAAGTTTGATTGTTTTCCCATGATGATTTTTTTGCATGCGCAGGCGATCATGGTTCCGGCCGACATGGCAAGCTGAGGGACGATTGCGCGGATATTGGTGCCGAACATTTGGCGGAGATAATCCACAAGTGACTCTGCTGCCGCAAGGTCACCTCCTGGGGTATGCAGAATCAAGTCAAGCCCTTTGTTTCGTTCCAGCTTATGGATCGTCGCCATGAAGGCATTCTTGTCCTCATCGTTAATGACGAAAACAGGGCTAGGTCGCGCAGCATTCAACCAGCCGGAATAGTACGCGATAACATTCCGGTCGGTCTTTTCTGAAAGCTTATTGAGGTATTGGCGGCGTACCGCGTCGAGCGGACTTTCGAGTTTGTGATCCTGGATTTCTCTCAGGACCTCATTCCAATCAGGCACGGCTTTCCTTGCTCACAGTTGAATCGGTCGTGTATGACCTCACCGAATAATCATAGATGCTGACCAGCCTGAATGGCCCCAAAGGCTCATTATCGGCCGGCGGGACAAAATACTGCTCGTAGAGTTCCTGCAGCCTCTGAACTTGATCATTGTCAGGTTCACGCAGCGTGGTGTTCGTCATATCTCGCTCCTTCATCACCGACATCATCAAAATTTTGGATACAGGAACACCCGGCGCAACCCGGGTGGTTAAATTTTAACCATAGTGACAAGATGGTCTAAAGTATCCCGCCCAGACAATAGGCTCTCATCAGCCATTTTGCAAGAAACCACCCAAAAATCTCCTTATCCTTCCCTTAAGACGAGTTAAAACAGATTTAATTCCCTGCCTGAGCGGGGTTCCGCCCAGAGTTGGGCTGGGGGGCTCTCAGACAGTGCAGCCCCAGCCGATCTAGGGGATCTCCTGGTAAGGAAGATGCGTTTAAAACCCGTTTAAAACGCCGCAGGACCGTTTAACTCTCCTTGATCCGGACATGGGTAGCCTCAAAGGCCTCAGAGCGGCTCTCCGTCCGTCTCAGGCGCTCGCCCCGGTTTCGGGCCGGGCTACCCGGTTGCCCGGCGCAGATGGCGCTCCAGGGCGGCCACGATCTCGGCCCGGTCGGCATCCGACAGGCCCAGGAACGGCCGGGCAGGGATGTTCCGCTTCTCGTCACCAA
>RFGN01000057.1 GCA_003696645.1 Gammaproteobacteria bacterium
ATCTAATCCTGTAGGGTAGGTCTTGCAGATTTATCCGAAATTTCTCAACAGTCATGACAACATAAAAAGTATGCGTTCGGAAGAAACAATGCGGCTTACTACGCTCTTGAGATAGGGCAGTATATCTTCTTTGTTCACGAGATCATACTCAACTTTCTTCCAGCTTCGAGATGTGTATAAATAACCCTGCAATTTGTTATTTTCCCAGACCTCGAACGCATGGTGGATTCCGTAGGTTGACGGCTGGGAACAAAAACCAAACGAGCGCACGAACCAGCCGGTTCGAAGAAAAGATTTATACAACTCGGATGTAGAACCGATGGGCACAATTCGACATCTACGAAGCGTTTTGAAAAACGCATGATCGTAAGGCTCGAGTTCCATACTAACGTATTGTTGGAATGCCCAGGCCAGAGCCGTTTCGAACGATCTGGATTTGGAAAAAATAGAACCGAATGCCCATTTCGGAACGCGAGTGTCTACGTATCGGCAATAACGTTCGATCAGCTCATCAAAACGAGGATCATCAGCAATCCACGAAAGAGGATGAAGCACATTTGAGCTTATTGTAAGCAGATGAGCTAAAGCCTTGGGGGACTTGGAATCAAAGATGATTCTGTGCAGATTACGAAGACGTGCCCCGGTAGGGAGAAACACTTCAGAGTTCTTAGTACGAAAGAATCGAAGTAAATCATCGAGCTGTTCCAGAGTAAGCCCGGAGGATTCCGCCGCCCTTTCAAAGGCTTCTCTAGGATCGGAAACCTCAAACTCGTCAACCCACGAGCTGATTGTATGCTCGGGATAAAATCGGTAGTGTGAGAACAGCGTGCAGTTAGCTGCAAGAACCTGGTTCAGGCTGAAGTCTTTCAGACCTGTAACCTCCTTTATGTGATTGCACACCTTCTCACAGAAAGAGTAGGCATCAAGGCGCATGTCAGGAACCAGATGCCACTTATCTTGAGGAAGCCGTCGAGCAAAGACTGTAAATAAACCGCTGTTCAGATTCTCGTCCGGATATGGAGTTTCAGGACCTCCGGTTTCTATAAGGCCATCCGAACCAAATCGGATAACCAGAGGTGTCATATCCGGGTGCAGTTTGAGTACATGTTCCATAGTTAAGGTCAAGATCCGTGGAGACCATCTGATTCAGACCAAAAAGAAATGGGGGCAGGGTGTTATCCCTGCCCCCAAGTGTTCACACGTTTTCGAGGATACCGGGATCAATACCGTAGATCTCGGCTACAACAGAACGGCGTGATTTGGGAATCTCTCGAGGGTTGACTTCATAGTGGCTCACGCGTGCCGCTGATACACCGAGCTTTTCTGCGATGTCCTTCTGGGTAAGACCCTGCTTAGTTCGCGCTTTCTGCAACGCTCGAGTTACCCGGCTTCGGGTTTTGCGCGGTTTCGTCTCCCCGTTGCTGGCAACCGTTTCTACTGTTTCTGTTTGCAGCCGGTCGGTGACGAGAATCAGGCTGTTACCCGCAGGAGCTTCTACCTGGCTTGCGAGGTAAATCTGCTTCTGCAATTCTTCGATGCTTTTAGCGATAATGATGTAAGGCATGGTTGGTTCAGGGTTGGTTGAGAAAAGACAAAGGTTTAATTTCCGATCTCAAAGTTCGCAAGCGACTTGCAAACGATCTTCCGTCGAAGCTTCCTAAAGGATGAGTGAAAAACCGCAATCTCTTACAGTTCTCGTCGAAAAACAGGAAAGCTTCGGGCTTGTTATCCTTTAAAATGTGTAAAGGAAGAATCTTGCTGGCGTATATATTAGGAAATTGACCGAATGTTCCGGCATAATAATTCGCCCAGCGATTCTTTACCCACTCGGTGCTGTGTTTTATACGTTTTTCGTTTGAAACGTTCTCGAGGATGGGAATGGTTTCGAACGTATAATCCGTTCCTAGCGATTCTATCGAAGGAAACGGATAATATCTATGACTAATCGGGAATTTTGACACGACCTCTCTCTGAGCGGCTTCCAATGAGGAGTTATAACAGAGAGCCCGAACAAATACAGGATGAAGAACAGTGCCATACCGCCTCACTATTTCGGGGATTCTGTTATCTGACCTAATGGAATATGTGAGCAGATACCAGATCGACCACATTTGGTTGCCATGACTGAGTTTCTGAAACACCGTGTCTATGATTACCTTCCAGTCTTCCGGCCCGGTACATTCCAGAAACTCTTTAAGTTCGTCTTCCTGAATCTTGGGATACGTCTTAGATTTGAGAAGCTGCAGAAGCGGTCCGGTAAGCAACTGGGCGGTGTCCTCACCCATCCGCTCGGAGATACGATCGATCCAGTATTTAAGGCTCGCATCCATAGGGAAAATCAAAAGATTGAGTTTTTGCAATATCGGGCGATGTAGTAAGGAGGACCTTCTACTGTGTACATGCTTGGCACGTACTTCACATAGTAAACCTGGTGGTAAGCACCGTTTCGGTAGATTTCGTCTGGAGGAGTTCCTCCGTACCAGCAAACTTCAATGGAAGGATGTTCAATACGTCTGGCAATCTCACCCATCTCCTCATCTAACTGATAAAGTAAATCGACATGGGGAGCAATCTGCAGATAGTGCCATAGTCGTTGTTTGTTGTGCACGAATCGAAAAGGAGAAGGCGGAAACACAAAACAACGATGAATAAGGTATGCGTTGAGAACGGGGTGATTCGCACGGAGCATCAGCTTCGGCTTGGCGTTTGAAACATGAACCACCACACGCAGGTGTTTGAATTCAACGTTTTGCAGTATATCGTAAGCCGTTAGTACCCTCATGTATGAAGGAGAGAATCGATGAGGCTTACAATGTTGCTGCTGGAATATAAACGGTGCTTCTTCTCTGGTCAGAATCCAGCATCCGGTGTCATTGTCCCACGTGCAGCGAGGGAAATGCACGTCGACATAATGAGGTAGAGGCTTCACGTAAAGATGCCCTCGGTGGATACAGGCTTCTACGGCGCCGAATCTTCCTTCGTAGCGTTTTAGTTCACGAAGACGGGCGTCATGATATTGCCAGAGAGGTGCTGTATCACACCTCAGATCTTTCTGATGAAGATTCCTCAGGGATGGATCCAGAAGAGGATCTTCCGTCGTCTGACATATCCAGAGTGTAGGGCTGAAACCCCTTTTCACAAAGTAGTCTATGACATCTCTCTTGCTCTTTCTCGGAGCAGCTGTATAGAATGAATGTGTCGGGTTCCAGGTCATCGGTATATCTGGACAGCCATTGATCGAAGTTGGTTACCCTGGCTTTTCTTTTCTCATAAATGATCTCATTATCTTTTACCTGGATAATTACGCTGTGTGGTATATATTTATTACCTTTCCTGAAGTAAATATCCCTGTAGATAATAATCATGAGCGAAAAGACTGAATGTATGCAGTAGTGACAAACGTACGAATCGTTTCTTCGGAAAGATCTGGAAAATCCTTTTGGACCTTTTGGAAAGTCTGGCACATGTTTGCGACTTCACTCTCGAACTGGAATTCTGTTTTTACCGGGAAATACAGAATGCCTGACTCGGAAGGCCACTCGATGAGTGTGACTGTCTGGCCTTTGTGAAGATCCGCAAGAAGATCACTACCAACAGGGGCTGTTAACTTGACTTCCTGGCCGCTCCCAAAGAGTTGTACGACGGTGTCGATCGTCTGGTTGTCTTTTGTGCTAGGCTCGAATTTAACGCGTCCTTTCTTAAGTTTCAACATGGCTCATACCGGAATTTTGATGACATCTCCAAATGGAGGGTGGTATTCTCCGAAGATCACCCATATTACATCGTACGGAGGTGCTTCTTCGGGGTAATTTCCATAACCGTCCGTGAAGAAGACAAGTATGTCTGGATTCAGATCGTGGTTTTCAATGTACTCGAACACGGGAACGAAGTTGGTACCTCCACCCCCGGTAAAAGAGGGAAGATCTTCCCAGGGGTGAACCCATTCGCTCTCGTTCACCTGCACGTCGCAGTTCAGAAGAAATATGTCGAGATCGTATTCTTTCCTGAGATGCTCGACTTCCGACATCGCCTGTTCCAGATAAGTGCAATCGGCGTTGTGAGACCGCCGCATAGCCATGTGCATGGAGCCCGACGTGTCTACGGCTACTACCGCCTTACACCGGTGCCCGCGGAGCGTTGGCATGACGATGTCTCCATACGAATCCTGCCGACGATTGCTGTAGTTCCAGGCATACCGGTTCTTGTTTTCTCTGGTCGCGGAGTTTGAAATAGTGGCTTCAAACTGGACGTCCCACTCGACAAACGGCTCCAGAAGTTGGTCAAGATGCTTACGCAGGCTTCCTGGAAGTGTGCCGGCTTGCTTGGCCGTGATCCACGCTTTGCGTACGGCTACTTCCATGTCCGAACCGGTAGCCGAGGATTCCAGTTCTTCGTTGTAAATAATAACGCCATCTTCGAGGGCCTGGTGCAGAGCGTCGAGGATGAGATTTTCCTGTTCTATTTGACGAAGCACCTCCCTCATCTGATTCTGCCATGAAGAGTTTGAACCTGAACGGCTGCTGGAGGAGGAGCTTGCGCCGGGGGACTGCATGCTTTGCTGCTCATTGCACAGCATTGCATAAATCTCCTCGGCGGTGTAATCGATGGCTTCCCGAGCGTACAGGATGCCAGGGGGCTGAAACTTGCTCTTACTCAGTATAGTGTGATGCTCGAACGCGTCTGTAAGAATGGCGTTGATGACATAGTCCTGAGCTACGTTAAATAGTTTCTGGTCCCGATTCTGCTTTCGTTCGAAGAACATAAAAGCAGCATGAGAGAGCTCATGAGCGATCAAGAATAGCTGCTGCCTGGAGTTCAGACTGCGCAAGAAATCGGGATTGAAATAGATGTTGTTGTGTGGATCGATACCTGCCGTCTGCACGGAATAGGATATTAGAATCTTGCAGTTGGTTGCTATGTGCGCCCAGAAGGGCAGGTACACAAACAGAGGCACCAGCCTGTCTCGGATGATGTTTTTACAGGTCCGGACAACATCAGGAGAGATTGAGGACATCGGAGTACTGGTTGATCCATGAGAGGAAAGGACGACACGAGCGCACCGCCGAGAAAACCTTCTGGTTTTTGTTCCTGACAATGAGTGTAGCGAATACCATCGCAATCTCGGGTTTCAGGTGCGGCAGAATACGCTCTACTGCCGCCGGCAGAAGTCTGGTGTCACGGGCGACGAACTCGTAGGTACTCGTGGCGATCACGTGCATGAGCGAAGGTCGGGTAGAGATCTTCTTGGGGTCGAGTTCTGCCCTACCCTCCAGAATGGCCTTGATGTCCGGAAGATCCTTCATCTTGGCAAGGAAAGTGTGGAACATCATACCCGCTCCTTCTCCGACCGCGCTCGCGAAGAAGTCCGGGTTGTTGATTCCATGCTTGACCATCGGAGACACCAGGCGAGACCAAGCGCGGGGCGAAGGAAACCCGGAGTAAGGATCGTTGCGCGTAGGAGGTGCGTAGAGCATATCCGGCTTGAAGTTAATAAACGCAATGATGTGCGAATGCACGTCGTTCTGCGAGGCCCATATACTCCACCGCTCCACATTTGGATTACCACACAAGACGATTACCATTCGGTTACGCAGGGCACTCGAAAGAGGATAGACGTGGGCTAGATCTTCCTTTCGGTTGCCCGTTGCGCACCAGTAGTAAGTTTTGGGAATGCGATGGGGGCCAACGAAGCGGTCTTGATCGGGGGGACTACCCAGGGCCTGAAGAAGAGTGTTCTGAACGCCCTGAGGGGCTGTATTGAGCTCCTCCAGACAGATAATACCTTTGCCGTGCGTCGGCCAGATGGAGGGCCGGCTCCAGAACGTCTTTACCGGGGCCTCGTCGGCCAGCTCGTAAGCCAATTCGAGATCTTTCAGAGCTCGCTGCTCCAACTCGTCGGCTTTCTCGTTCTGTCCGATATTACGATACGATTTGACGAGTTCTCGAGCAAGCGCGTATTTGCGGAGGGCTTCCTCAGCAGCACTCTGAAGCTTCTGCAAGCCCAAGACATCCGGGGGCTCCATCATGGAAAGTCGGATGTCAACGAAGGTATCATCTTCCTCGCAGCAAGATTGAATGCTTTCGGACTTGCCGATGCCCGGGGCTCCCAGAATGAGAACAGGGATATTTTCTTTGCGGAAGAACGGAAGCCACTCAGAGATTTCCGTGGGATCTTTGATGTTGATTTTTTCCATTTCAAATATCTTCTTCGATGGGAATAAGATGATTCAGGGGACAAAAAATAACCTCTCTTACGAGAGGTTCGAATAGTTGCTGGGCAATGGTAGGATCAAGCTCAACAGCGGCTTGATCTTCGTGTAATTCGATCACGGTTCCACATTGCTCTCGATCGATGACGAATACCCGGGTTCCGATTTCCAGCATAGAAAACCTTCCTCAAGGGTAATGCGAATTAGCGTTTGTACAATTCGAGTGCGTAGAGCATGTCCGTGAACGCTCATGGCTCGATTGTAGATGCAGTCGAGAAGATCCGGGTCAACCCGGTAAAAGCGAGTGCGATTAATTGTCGTAGAGACAACCTTCCACTTGTAAATAGTATTGATGGGTACCTGAAATTCCGAGGCCAGTCGAGAGGTTCTAACATACACACCGCACCACGGCGGAAGCTTTCCGCTGAGGACAAGCTCGGTGATTGATGTGCCCCATTTCGACCCGATACCCTGCAGGGATTTGAGCGTCGTTAACGTATCCGTGGGCAGGTGTTCGGTCAGATGCGCTGCCAGAGCCTCGGTAGAAGGGTAGTACCCTTCTACCGAGTGCTGCCGGCAGCACTCTGCGATTTCCTGACTATCCAGATAGACTTTCAGGTCGGATTCGCAGATTGCGTAGTGCATCAGCCAAGCGGGACGGGCGGTGGAACAATCGGAGCCTGAGGTGCCTGAGGCGCCTGGGGAGCAGCCTGCGGCGCATACTGCGGCTGCGGTGCATACTGCGGCTGCTGGGGCGCGTGCTGGGGCTGCTGAGGCGCGTACTGCGGCTGCTGAGGTGCCTGCGGGGCAGCCTGCGGCTGCTGCTGATTGGCGCCCGGCTGATACGAGAAGATGCGATCTTGCGTGACGGGGCCGAGATAGATCCCGAGGGGATTGTTATCGGTCACTCCGAAGTCGAGTACATACACCGTGTTTCTTTCATGGTTGTACGCTGTCACGCTGAGCTTGGTGAAACGCCGCTTGTCCGAAGTCTCTCGTTCTGCTTTACGGAACTCGAGACGTTCTACAGGGACGCCGGCGTAATCGGCGAACTGACGGAGACGCCGATTGATTTCGTCGACCGTCGACTGCACTGCGAAGTAGTCCTCCATGCTGGAGAACTCTGCTTCAAACTGCATCGAGGCCATCTGGAATTTGCCGTTGAGTTTCATGGTTCTGCTTGTGTGTTAGGTTAACGGGATGTTCAGTGGAAATTGGGTCCACATATGTACCCAATGTGGGCACATGGCAGTTCGTGAATCCGAATGTCTGTCATAGGATTGAAATATCCGTCGACGGCGATGATCTGTAAATACAGATACTGATCGTAAAACAGACCTACCATGTACCATATCGGTTCGGGGCTGGGTACGTCCTTTCCAAGTGGTTTAAATCCTTTTTCTTCGAAGAAAGGAATTACCAGGCTCTCTATGCATCGGCTATCAAATCCGTAGCGGGTGAGTTCCCACGGATTTGATGCGTCTGCCAGTAGTTCGGCCAGTTCGTACTTATACTGGTCTGTCATAGTATCAGGGTTTTGCCCTCCGACTCTTCTTCTTCTTCTTTCCCCCGGCGGTTTTGAGTCTGTCGAATTTCAGAAAACCTCCGTAGTAAAGAGAAAGAAGCTGGGAGACATTTCCTCGAGTAAGACGGGTAGGAAGGGGGATGCCTCGTTTGCGGATACGCTTGCATATCTTCAGCTGGTTGGGGGTTGGCTCCTGATGTCTCCAGGCTGCGTTCTTGTGGATTACGGGCCAGAGATCTGGATAGTTGTTGTAAACATAAAGCTCAAGTTCATAAATGGCATAAGCCAACGAGGGAGAACGTGTAATAAGGATGGGAGGACTGCCGGAGACCTTGACATATTTGGGCTTGGTGACTCGTTTGCCTTGCTCGTACATAGTAATGGTCTCACTCAGATCGACTTTGTCCTTGGAGACAATACCAAGGGTCATCTCGGATCCGTTCCAGTACCATTTCTTCCAGACTTCGAGTTCCTCGAAGTACCCTTCCCATTGCCCGAGGTCGTTCTGTTTCAGCTTCAGCGCATAAGACTTTTTGTCGTCGAAGAGGAAAGATACGATTTCTTTCCTCAATCTGGTATATACAAGTTGGGCGTTTTCTGGAATATCGTTCTGGCTCTCATCAAAGATTCTTGTCCATAGGTCAACATCTTCACGAATGAGCTTGATATCTTTGACAGATTTCAAAGATGGGGTAGAGATGAGAGGCAGATCGGCTTGAAGCTCATCGATCTCCTCGACGACTTCATGTACCAGTTCTTCTTCAAAGTCGAATCCGGGATCGAGACCGAGTATGGACGCCAGAGATAGAAGGTTACGGCTGGTAACGTTGCAAAAATCGACGAACAGAGCATCTGGCTTACGGCTCTTTGCAATCAAAGCACGCCGCTGCTCGGCCGAAATCGAACCAAAAGACCGTTTGACGTCGGCCGGAAGATCCGGCCGAGTAATTCTGCCAAGTCCCTGAACAAATACCAGAGGGCTGTTTGTGTTGCGAAGCCAGAAAAGTGCCCTCGCGTTGGGAGCGTCAAATCCTTCGATGAAAATCGAATAACTTAGCAGAACCGGCAGCCGGCCCTTTCGGAAATCCTCGACTGCCCTGGCACGAATCGAGTTTGGTGTGGTGTAGTCTACCATCCTGTTTCGGATGGAGTGTTTCTGAAGGTACTCGGATAGTTTCTGTCCCTGTTCCAGGCTGTTGACCATGATCAGGGTAGGATGTGTTATCTGGCCTCCCTTCACACACTTCTGTCGGAAGGTATTGACTACAAGAGGAAACAGATTGTCTTCGTCAACCTGGACTTCGTCATCCTGTACATAAAGTATACGTTTGGCCCGAATGGGAACGAGATATCCGCGCTTTATGAAGTCGAGGATTTCACCTTCGGAGATGGTGTGATTGTAAATCTCCGACAGATCTCCACCGTCGGTTCTAAATGGAGTGGCTGTCATTCCAATGAGGGGCACTCCCCGGAAGCAGCCCACGTACTCCAGAATTGACTTGTATCCGTCTGCCAGAGCCCGATGAGTCTCGTCTATAAAGACGACTGCCCAGTCGACATTATCAAGGGATTGAGGTCTACTCAGAGCCGTCTGAATCGAGACGATGGCGATGTCGACGTTCCTGCTTAGAGTGAGTTCATTACGCTCGGCCTGCTCTACCACAATACGAAGACCCAATCCCCGAAGTGTACGATGGATCTGATCAATCAGTTCTTTTTTGTGGACGAGGAAAAGGATAGGCTTCTTTCCAAGCTTCTCGACGATAGCCCGCATGGTTACCGTTTTACCGGTACCTGTGGGCATTACAACCATGATCCGCTGCTTATCGGGAAGCTGGCGGCAGACCTCGTCGGATATTTTTTCCTGATAGTCGTAGTAAGTGAACATCAGTAACGCTTCGGATAATGATTTCTCTGCGGCGGCGTGTATGGGCGTCGAAATCGGGGAGGATCCACTTCAATGCTTACGAAGAATCTGATGGTTCCAACTCCAAAGACATGACGCCGAAGGCAATGGATAATACGAGCAAGGGTCATAGCAGTTTGATATTAATGTAAATGCGGTCAGGATGTTCGTTTAACAGCTGGAAAGCTTTCGTCAAACGGGTCTGTGTCACGTACCGGGTAAGATCTTGTATTGCGACTCCGCTGAACACAGAAAGGGTTTCAAGTTCTTCTGCTTCGTAAGGAGAGTGGCCGGCTGCTATGCGGGACAGAAAATGGGCCATCAATTCCTGTCGATGATGCTTCCATCGCTTGTTTTCGTCGAGAGGATAAGAAGCCATCTCCATCTGGAGCGAGGAGAAGGTTCTTAAAGCCTTAAACCCGGATATCCCTGCTACTTGAACATACAGGTCCGGATCCGTTTTCTTGGGATCAACAGGAGGCAAAAGAATGAACCGGAGATCTGGATACTTTTTGGCCAGTTCGCAGGACGCCTTGAACCCCGCTTCCTCCTCTCCGGAATCAAACGCCACAATCACGGGGCTTCCGAAACTGGAAATTACCGCATACTGCCCCGGTCTCATCTGCGTTGTTTCAATAGCCACTACATTGTCGAGACCTCGGATGGTAAGGGCAAGAGCATCAATCTGTCCCTCCACAACGTAGATAGGTTCTTTGGAAGTAACGTTGTGGAGGTTGAACACATAGTCCTGATAATTCATCAGGACATGCGTTTTGTTGTTAAAGTATTTGGGATTATCTGTGGTATAATTTCTTACAGCGAATCCTACTGGATTATTATGTTTATTCTTCCGTAGAATAAGCGGCCCATAACTGAGATAGTCGTAATTTCCCTGGTAGGAATAGAACCCGGCTTCGCGAAGTTTCTTGCCGTGTTTTGAAACAAATTTGCTTAGAGATTCTGTGTCAAGGTATCCTACGCCGTAGGACAACCAGGTGTAGGTATCAATTCCTCGCCACAGAACCAGACCGCCGGAGTCCGTCTGAAAATCAGGATGGTTGAACAGGGGTATAGGCTTCAGCAAGGATCGAAGGTCCCTATAAATTTCTCGGATGTAATGGGAAGGAGGTAGTTTTTGCTTTTGGGCCGTTGGGATGGGGTCGATGTTCAGGTGCCGGCATACAAATAGAATGGTCTCGTCGAAGTCCTCGCTGTCTCTTGCCTCCCATCCCGGAAGACCAAACTGCTGCTCAAGAAGGTCCCATACTGTGCCTTTACCATGTTTGTGACATACCCATCCTCCTCCTTCATACACACGTAGATCGAGGTTGTTTGTGTTCTTGTGGTGGCCGAGAGGACATGTCGTAAACCACGAATTTCCGCGTTTCTGGAACCGGCATCCATAAATAGCCTCAAGAAGTTGAACCGTATCGATCTCCGGGATGTGGTAATTTCGGGGCATAATCCGAGAATGCGAGTTGTTCTTGAGGGGTAAAAGGGTCTTCCGTGTAGAAGAGTTTAAACAGAGCGGTAAGCAAATGCTCGTCCAGAGCTCGTCGTTCCAGATGGGCGGTGAGGTTAAAGTAGATTTCGTGGTCTTCTGAATCAGCTTTTAGAGACAGGTCTAGATCCTCTATGGGATGAACCTCTGTAGACGAAGTAGCATATTGCAATCGACTGTGTAATGTGGAACTGGATTGGTTGTAATACTGGGAAAGATGCTCGACAACAAAAGTGTCGGAAGGATAATATCCATGCTGATTGTAGAATCGTTCCCGATAACCTGTGATCAGATGACGCAGGCGTCGGTTGTAGCTGCTTTCTTGAACCAGTGAATCCAGCTGGGTACGTATGTAATCGGCAACCAGACGAGGCAACTCAATTTGTACCCAGGTGGTAAGACGAATTCGGCCGTCTTCGTAGGAAGAAAAGTCTTCTTTGTGTTCCTTGTGTTTAGGATATGGGTTGTACGTAACGAGGGTCATCAAGAATGCGTAGGGCGTGTAGTTAAGGGCATCTACGAGTGAAAATGATTTGTGCCCTGACCACTTGCTGTGAACGATAGTGGCTACCTGAGCTGCAACACATACGAATAGCTCCTGCCAGGCTCGTACCTGAACAGGAGACATTTCGTGGATTAATTGATCGATGGCCTGAGAGATAGTGCACGTCTTGCGGAGCTCTTTGACTCTCTGGAGCCAGGGCTCCAGTACCTCCATTCTGGATTGCTCTATCTCACGGGTGAGATGATCTGGAAGGTGGGGATAAGCTTTCTTGAGGTTGGCTACCCACAAGGAAATATCGCTCTGCATATACGTGTCCTATTTTTGGACACATATACGCAGAATTTATGCCGTTTTATTCGACCAGAGCTGGGTGGAGAATGGGGTGCAGATAGACCAGTCGGGCAAGGTGACAAGTCCAAAGTTTGCAACTAAGTGCTTCGATAGAAGGCTCTATCCAGAGTACATGTCCCTGTAAAACCTCAAAGGCGCCGAATCGGACTCCGGCGAATTCCAACTCGTAAACATCGTTGTCTAGAGGTAAAACGATGTCCTCTTTCAAATCGCAGATCAAAGGTTCTTCAATATAGCGGTGAAAGCCGGCTGGAGTGAATATGCATCTTCTCTTGGGGTCTGTGTACCTTTCCGGAACATGGGATAACGGGACGCAACCCTGATCCATCACAGGGGGTACCGGACACACCAGATGAACCCGGTCTCCCAGGAAGAACGGTGTCCAGGCCCACTGATAGATAAGATTGGGGTTGTTGCGGGCAAACAGACATATGTCTGTAAAGAGTGAGGTCTTGCCTCGACTGGACACCCGAAGGATCGTCATAGTTCGCCGAGTATCCCCTGGGAAAGAACTGCTCGGGGGGAGGGCGAACATGAGTCCGTACTCGTTTTTCACGAAGTCATAGTAAGGGAGTACGGATTGTTCCAGGTTAACATGGGTCGAAGGTTTCATGAAGATACGGGATTCCTGTATGTAAGCAGAGGATATTCATCTCGAACGTTAGGAGGATATAACTTGGAGAATGAGGTAAGGGAGTCCGGCTTGTCGAAGGTAGCCAGGATGTTGGTCTCTCCCGTGTGTAATTCTTTGGCTTTGGCCAGAGTGAGTTTGATCTCCGCATCTGCGTCGAAAAGAACAACTCCCCTGAATTTCGGAGAGGCGAAGTACATCCATCCACTCTGACCGCGTCGATCTTTGATATTTGTATCGTAAAAGCAGAGAGGTTTGCCGGGTTGTACGGGGCCGCAGATCATTTTCATGGCGGACTCGAGAGCCTGTCCGACTTCAACTGCGATCGATGCCGGACACAGCATAACGATTTCATCGTGTACCTGCTGGGCAAATCCGACAAAACGATTTCCTCCCGCCTGTAGAAGCTGCCAACGCGGAGCGTTGGCGTGAATAAGGTGGCGCATGCGCAGCATTGCCAGCTTGTTTACGTAGGCGCAGGTGCCCTGGTTATAAGCATTCATGCAGGAGAGGTATTCCGAAGATACAACCTCCCCGCGGTGAGTCAGAGCGTGCCGAACGGCTCCGAAGAGAGGGTAAACGAGATATGTCTGCTTGCGCAGCACGTCGGCCAGTTCCTGCCTGAGCTGGGTGACTCCCCAGTAGAGCAAGTCGTACTTCTCCTTGAGATCGATGGTATCTTGTAGATTCCACTTGATACCATGCTTGGCAAAAATGGGCCCAATCTCCTGGTGGAGCTTCGGTGCCGCAGCTCCGTACTGAGCTGCAAAGTGGAAGGTTTTTGTGGGTGTGCGGTAGCGCTGTTTGTAAATGTGATCGTTTGATACGAAGTATTCGTAGGCCTGACGAAGCCCTTCTTCGGTCGACGTGTCGAATCCGTGCTTGGATCCGAAACAGAAGGCTACGTTGTAGTAGTGGGTATCAATCGTAGAGTCGGCCAGCAGTTTGGCTTTGGTAGCATCGCCAGAGAGAGCAAAAGCCATACGGTCTTCCTGGGCGGCGAAGTCCGCCGATACGAACACGTAAGGCTCGTCAGCAAGATTATGTTGTGTGATGTTCATGCGGCGGAGGATGCTGGAAAGCTCTGCCGCCGAGGGCGCTCGCAGAAACTGCCTTACGTCAAATATATTTCTGGAGTTAAGAAAAGTCAATCTTTCTTTCTCTTCTTCAGGCAATTGATCGGGAAATGTGGCCTGAATAAGTAATTCAAGCCATTCGATATCGGCTTTGCCGCCTCGAGGAAGGTTCATGAGATCCCCGTTGAACCTTCCTGAGAGTGTAGTTTGCTTGTAAGATGGATGGAGTATTTTCTCCCCGGGAGGGTTGTTCTCCAGTTGCTTGGCGAATCGGAGAAAGTAGGTGCTGTACTTTTTGTGCAGCTGCTTGTAAAGGAAGACCAGGTTCAGCACTTTTCTTGTGTCTTCAAAGTCAACCTTCCCGTAACCGGCATCCGTTAGCTTTTCGTTGACGGTGTCAAAGAATGTAAAGATCTTGTTCTTGATCGTATCCTGCTGAGCGTTGATGTCACCCGAGAGGGACATATAGGCTTCCTTGAGGGTTTTCCTCGATACAGAGTCGATCGGAGCCCCGACGATCTTGTGAACGTCTAGGATAGGCAGTGTGCTGAGAGATTCCGCGAATCGTTCAAAAAGGTTATCAACCAGATCCAAAACTCGTTCGGTTTGATAAGGCTGGAGTCCGGGAACGATGGAGTGAATTTCAGAAAGGATCTTGTTGAGATACAAATCCACACTCGATTTGATCTGTGCCATATCCGCATTGAACTCATAACCTACCATCTCCATCTCACAGATGATGGGAATCATCTGGTGGTCGATGGCACAGGCTACGTTCAGGATGTGCGGGTAGGGATTGGTTCCCGGAAGTGGGTAAGGACGAAATCCGTAACCGGCAAAAGTGAACTCATCCTGTGGAAGGTTAAGTTCTGCGGATTGTTCGATAAGCAGATCTATCAGTCTAAGAGCGAGCTTGAGAGTGAGGACAGGATCATTGCCGGCATAATCCGTTACTCTTTTCTGTACAGAAGGATCCTGGATACAGAGATAGGGAAACTCCTGAGGAGAGAAGTGCGTCAGGAATCCGCCGCTTTTGCTCTCGCCTAGATAGATCTTGGAAAGATTGTCGAGAGACAGCTGTTTTAGATCGTCCAGGTGCTCGTTGTGGCGTACCGCCAGAATAGACGGATCGTAGATCTCACAGGGATAATCCCCCGACAGAAGATTTACGCCCATTCTGAGAAGAACGGGAACGTCAAAGTTAGCGTTGAAGATGGCGATCTTCCTGGGCTTCTGCAGCAGCTGTTCCAGCGCTTCTCGTACGTCCTGGTGCGTAAGTTCTTGAACCGGTAACCGGGTGTAAGAATCAACAAAGCCACAGGCGATGGTGTAGCTTCGCTTGATCTTACCGTCTTTGAGACCGCATAGCTGTACTGTGATTACCCTGAAATCAGGATGCCACCACAGAAGGCCCCCATCAGGAATGTTCTGATCTCCGATGAGGCCGGTTTCGGTATCGAGACCCAACCAGACAGAGTCCTCGAGGTCCTTGACGGCTTCTAGGAGTTCTTTCTTGGTGAGAACGAGCCGATGCTCTACTTCCTCATCCTGATTGTCTAGTTTCAGATAGAAACCCTGCTGGACGAGAAACTTCCGCAGGATCTGAACCTGGGATCGAATGACTGGTTGATACGCCGGGTCGTGAACAACAGAAACCGGGTGGGTCATGACCAGGCAGGAGTACTGCTTACCCCGGATAGATGCCTCGAAGACTTCTCCGTGAGGGACAGTCTTGAGTCCGGTCAGGATGCGTGCTACATTGGTGTTCCAGAACACGATTATAACCGGATCTACGAGAGGTATCTCATAGGTAAGCCAGCTGTTGATGCAGGTACGCGTGTTTGTAGTATTGATAGGGGCGTCCTGTCTTGGATCACAACGGGTAGCATTTGTGACGTAGCTTATTTGGAGCATGAGCTCTCTTGCGGATTCAGCAGAAGTCTGAATGCCGCACAGCTCTTCCAGAATGAGTTTGAATCCTTGCTGAGATGCAACGCCAATGGCCGGACGGTTCAGGTTGGCTTCGTTGTGGCCGATGCGGTGTCCAATGAACATGATTCGGCCGTGGCCTTCCCCAGGGACGGGAGGATGTCCGGAAGGATGGTTCTTCCTGAGTTCACAGCGTTTACAAGAATAGAGCTGTGCGGTAATTCGCTGGAACCGCTCCGGATTCTTAATACGGAGTTGCTGCACGTCCAGGATCTGCGTCAGCTTCTCGTAAACGGGCCCGATGGAAGAAGTATTCATGCCGGATGTATTGCAGTAGATTGTCGTACTCTGAAACGATGTGGGACAGTCCTTTCTGAACTGCTTTCTGCCGTTCGCTCTGAACCAGTCCCATCAGGTCCGAAAGGTACTCTATAGCACTGGGTGCATGAGAAGCAATGGTATGCAATTCTTTGGTATGTGCTCCTTTCTTGACCTTGATACGCTGGTAATCATCTACAAGAATGTAGCCGAAAGGAGTCTGCCGAAGACGAGGATCATATGCGATAGATGTAGGATGAGGAGCCTTGTAGACATACACGTACTCTTTGTCTTCAGCCAGGCTACGTCGTCCAGCCAGGATTTCGGTGGTTTCCTGGATGAAACTGAGATGTTCTCTCGACTCCGTGTCAGGAAATGTGCTTCGAACAGATGGTTTCATGTATAGAGGGCATCCATGGTTTTGCGATAGACTTCATCGAAAAGATTGTGCTCTTTGAGCTTGGTGGCAAAGGCCAGCAGATCACTTCCCTGCTGAGTGATTTTTTCTCCCTGGTCAGACTGGTAGGTGAGCCAACTACTTTTGTTGATAATGCCTTTGTCGATAGCGGTGTACACCAAATTGATACCGGGGTCAATCCCATGTTGGCGGTGGCCCACGATGGTGATGGAATCACGCTCCCCCACATTCATGCCGCCAGGATGCTGGACTTGATAGAAGGTGAGCGTGATTTCCTGGAGATCGTATTTCGGGTTGTTCGTTGAATGCCGCATCTCCAGTCGGGTGTTGTGCGCATCAGCGTTGCCCTTCTTACCATCGGCATATGCCATGCCGGCGCCCATTTTGATGCGCTGCTGACCGATAGCGTGGATCGTGACCGGGATTACAGAACTTCTGGAAGCAATTCTCCAGAAGTGAGACAGCAGCGAAGCACGGGCAGCGACCTGAGCATTGTCCACCATCAAGCGTTGTTTTCCGCCGGCACCGTGCTCATCGGCGTAAAGGGCGAAAGAATCCCACGAATCGATAAATATGTAGGGGTAGTTAATGGCTCGCATCCAGGATTCCTCTTCGGGATCGAAGTGTGTCTGAATCCGGTCGATGTCTTTGCGCAGATTCGCGTTGATGTAGTCCAGGTTCTCTTCCAGGTACGTTGTGCGAATCAGATCCAACCTGGAAATATCCACACCCTGAGCTTGTGCCCATGTAGGGTCAAAATCCTCTCCGACGAGTCCCAGGATTCTCTGGTTGCGAAGAATGACCTCCAGCGTTTCGTCGTCAGGTTCAAACCCGTATTTGGCCGCCAGACGATCGAAGTTTTCGGTGATCATACGATCCCGGTAACGCTGGAAGGCGGCAGCGATTGTGAATACAAAGGTAGTCTTCCAGGTGTGGTTGGAGCCCCAGTTTTTGATCTTGGTACCGGGGGCAATACCACCCTTGAGCGCCCAGTCCAGCTGAACGATGCCCGTCGGAACCTTTTCTTCGCCCTTCGTCCATTTGGGAAGCTGATCGGCTGTGCCGACTTCACCTGCTGTTCCGATGGCTTTCTTGTAGAGTGCCTGGTTAGCTTTGATAGCTTCCTGGCGACTCTTGTCCAGCTCGAGAAATGGATTGGCCATAATGTCTCGCAGTTCGGTTTCGTGTACGAGCAGACGACGTCCACGGAGGTTAAGATAAACAAAAGGAAGACGCTTCGGGATAAAAGCGTCTTCGTAAACTGGCGGAGGCGGAGGTCCTATGGGATTTCCGTTCTCATCCAACAAAGGAATGGGAGAACCCCACTTGCTGACTTTACAGTTGGGTTGAACCAGACTGGATGAGGTACTGTCGGGGAAGTATCCGTAGGCTGGTTCGTGGTCCCAGTTCCTGTTACAGCGCCTGTCTTCAGGATTACCGCTGTAGTGGCCTAGCCAGTGAGCGCAGAGTCGGCAGCGAGGGGGGATTTCACCGGGACGCCAATGCATAACTTGGTTTTCTTTCCTGTGTATGGACAGAATTTTACTTCTTTACTGTAGAAGCGTCCGTCCTCGGGATTGTAACGGCACAGTTCGAGCGAACTGGTGATGCAGACAATAACATTGTCTACAACCCGTTGGTTGGGAGGGATCTCTCGAGCCTCCGACCAGGGAATAAGGGTGTACGTGACTTCACCGTCGAGCTCTCGGAGCAATTCCTCCAATTCGCCTCGTAGAAAAGAGAGCGAACGCGTGGAGACGATAATACTCCGCTGCAAGGCACGTGGTCTTTTGCCGTTTGAATTCCGGCGTTTGACCGTGAGATAGTAAACATGCATGGCCTGTTCCAGCTGAAGCTGATCCGGGCCAAGTATTGTAGTTTCTTGATATTGAAACATATTTACTTGCGCAGAATGAAGTACATGGAAGGTTGCAAGTCGATGCTCCGGGGATCCTGACCCTCCCGCACGGGAGCGAAGATCACTGCATAGGTGCTCTCGGAACCGTCCGGATTCGGGAAGCTGAGAACCTGAAGGAGGGGTTCCTGAATCATGTTGATGAGAGGCAACACGAAGGGGAATATATCGAACGTTTTGATGCTCGAATCTCCCTCCTGAATCGGAATGGAGAATTCGTTCATACCCATCGTTCCTCCCTGCGAGAGTTTCATCGTGTTATCCTCGATGGATACCCGAAATGGCTGCGATGGAAGGAGAGCCCATCCCTTCTGCAGTTTTTCCTGCAGGGAAGCCGTGGATACCGTCGCAATGCGTTTTACACGAGAGAAAAGATGATGGTCCGGCGCCGTGTAATCCGCATCGATCCACGTCTTGCGCCGCATGTCATCGGAAGAGATCGGGAACTGACGGAGAACCACAAAGCCTTCCGTGGATCGCTTGGAGAAGGGTTCCCGGAGTATGAACTGTATGGCCGGATGATGTTCGTTCGTCTGGAAAATACGCATCCGCACTCCTTCGCTGGAAAGGAGTTGACGGATCCGGGGCAGATCGGCCGTAGGAATCTGCCATTCCATGGTTAGAGGTACTTCAACCTCTTCGTGAAACACAGCGCTGACGGCGCCGGCCGTTTCACTCAGGTTGGTGACAAACTGAACGTAAGAGGTCTGGTAGGACTCTTCCTGCTCCTGCAGGAAATCCGATTTAACAAAGACCAGATCCCCCGCACGGTTGCTGTTGGGCTTGAATCGGGAAGCGCGTTTAAGCAGATCGGCGATTACCGGACTTATTTCAGAAGCATCTGCATCAATCCCCTGGAAGTTTGACTGCCAGCAGGGGAAAAGAATATCCAGATCCTCGGGCGAGAAGAATGGGATATGGTTAGGGAGGACCTGTGTGTCTTCTCCGTGCTGAGCATACACGTACGCGGTAGCCGCGTTTCGATAAAGGGCAAACTGAATGGTAGCGGGCTTGTCCGAAGACAACACCTGTGTCCACTGTAGCAGTTCCTGCCCGAGATTGGTCAGGAATACGCCTGGTTCAACAATCTGGTCCTTGTCAAGAGGGAGTTCGATTCTCTGTTGCTGTTCTTCAAATCCCTGGACCGCCATGACCAGTTGAGGTCCTGAAATGGTACCTGAAACAAGATCAGGAAAATTCTCGGGGTCGTCGACAACACCGACAAGCAAGGTGTTGTCGAACATTTTAATACCCCGGTACAGAGCTGAAAGAGCGTGATGAAGATGCGCGGGGTTGATAGAGAAACCTACACGCATGAGGAGCTCATCCTCAGCGGATGCAGCGGCTTCCTGCTGCTGCGGCTCAGGCGTGTTCTCGACGGGTTCGTCGAAATCATAAACGGGAAGTCCAAAGAGGTCGTTTGTGTCGATCATTGCTTTTGTAAGGTTTAAAGACCGGTGGAACCAAAGCCACCCTCACCTCGGGTGGTCTCGTTTTCTTCTTCCGTAAAGGAAAATGGAGGACGGTAGACAAAGTTCACGACAAGCTGGGCGATGCGTGTGCCGGGCTCTACCGTAAAAGGTTCGTTGGAGAAATTGCTCAGGATGACTTTTATCTCTCCGCGGTAGCCCGGGTCGACGGTTCCGGGCGTGTTGAGGACCGTCAGACCGTGCTTCGCGGCGAGTCCGCTCCTCGGTCGTATCTGAATATCGTAATGATCGGGAGCAAACGCAAGTTCCAGTCCCGTGCCGAGCACTCGGGTTTCTCCTGGAGCAAGGGTTACGGGAAGTCCATCTTCCGGACAGAAATAAAGATCGGCTCCCGTGTCGTTTTCGTGAGAACGATGAGGGAGCCGAGCGTCAGGACGAAGTTTGCGAAACAGCATCATAAAAACAACCTATGGCTTGTTGAAGAAGTTTGTCAGCCTCCTCTGGAGGCAGATTACCTACTGCAGAAACCGTACCTTCACGTACAACGAGAAGGATGCTTCTATCTCCAGCAGATTTCTGGAGATGCCGGAGAAAGAGGGAGAGCTTAAGGGATTCGACAAATCCGAAATGTCGCCCTGATTGAGAATACTCCGGGCTTCCTGCAGTACTTCTTCCATCCTTTTTTGATTCCAATACCAGACTTCGTTGAGACGTATTCGATACTTTCTCCGAAAATAACAAGAGCTTTGCGTCAGAAGAGCGTAAACGATGGAAAAGGCGAAGCAGGAAGCGACGAAAGCGTAAATCCATGACAACATAGGACAAGGGGGACTGGTTTCAACTCTCCAACCTCCCCACAAAAACCTGCCGACGCGGAGCGTCGGCCTCATCGTTCTTCTTCGATATGTCGCCGGATTACTTCAGATACGTATTTAATCCGGCGAGTTACCTCACTTTCGGAGAGTCTTGTTTGTTTTGCAATGAGAGAAACAGGCTTTTCGAGCAAAGTATGAGCAACAAACAGAGCGGCATCAACAATTTGAAGCCGATCCAAAACGTTTTTTAACGTATCTGATATTTCTTTTGCCTCGAGTTTCCTCATACTGCAACAGGAATTTTGATCGGAGGCTGTGGATCGTAGTTTTCCAGTTTGAAATCTGACAGATCCTGAAAAGAAAGTTTGGATAAAGGTTTGTCAGGAAGAATGAGTTTGACCCGTTTCAGATCGGCTTCCGATGTATTGCGGATTCTTTCCAGATGTTCTTCGACGCCATCAAACTGGTTTTCGTAAATATGAGCGTCGCCGATGTGATGTATCAGGAATCCCGGCTTGACACCTACCTCTTTTGCAATGAGGCCCGCGATGATCGCGTAGCCGGCCAGGTTCCATGGTACTCCGACCGGGTAGTCTGCCGATCGTTGATATAGAATAAGATCGAGCCGTTTGCTCTGCACTAAAACCTGAAATGCGAAATGACAGGGTGGGAGATAGGATTTCGTTGCGTTGGCCGGATGCCAGGCCAGTACCAGGCCTCGTCGGCTGCCTGGCTCTTTTTTGAGCAGATCACAGACATACTTTATCTGGTCGACGGGATTTTGGGAAGCCGGTTCTCCATATTGAGGTTCGAACCCGGGGAATGAACGCCAGAATCGTCCGTATGCGCTGGGGATGTTTCCGTGCACATCGGCCCAGTCATCCCATATCTTTGTATGAAGACGAAGTTGCTCAATGTTTCTGGAACCGGAGAGAAACCATAGGTTCTCGGCGACGACCTTTTCGAAAGGTATATATTTGGTCTGGAGAATGGGATAGCTGCTAAGCGACAGGCGGTAAGAGATGCCGCTGATCGAACGGGTTTGAAGACCCGTGCGTTCATTGTATCTGCGATAACCGTTTTCATATATGGTCTGGAGAACAGAACCATACACCATGTCAACATGAAGGTCGAGGAACTGAGTTAGAAGATACGCGGGGAGCGTTCCGGTGAATGCGAGTTTCATGGGTAGGGGTTGCACTGTTTGCGCCTCCGGAGAGGACAGGCCCAGGATTGCCCCCTGGATTCGAAGCAGTGGGTTCCTGGCTTCATGATCGAAAAAAGCCGTTGGTACTCAAGAGTAGCTACATATGAAATAAAAGACTGCTGGGGAATATTATACAGATGCTCGTGTTGGTAGACTGGGGCGATCAGGTACACAAAAGCCGGTCTTTCCGTAAGGTACGAAAAGCACTTCTGGACGAACAGCGCTTCGGCAGCCAGGCTTTCCCAACCATACCGATCCGGTGGGCTGGAACTCATGTCAACAAGGACGATCTCGAAGCCGTTTTGCAGTTCAAAGAGTGCCTGTACGAGAAATCGAAATCGAGTGTTCTGATAGTAGAACAGACCTTCATATCCGATTGGTGTCTCAATCCAGGTTCCTTTTATGGCGGGCGGAGGAGAGGCATATCCATTCATTGCGTGTTGGAGGCCAAAGCGAGTTCCATGTACCCAGTCCAGCCGGGCACTTGACAGTGGCCATCCGTCCAGGAAGTTTTTAGCTCCTGTCAGATCCGATCTCGGATGCTCCGGCAAATAGCCGTTGACGGCTGCCAGCGGGCACCGCTGATAGGCCATAAATGTCTGCAGGTCAACTTCCAATGGTGCTTCGGATTAGTTGATTGAGATCAAAAAGGTACTTCGCCAGGAGTGCAAAACGCATGTTGTTCATTGGGTTTCCTTCTGGCCTCCTAAGAGAATAAATTTCCTCCATGATTTTGTAAAACTCAGGATTATTCACTACGGGCTTGATGGTTGCATCATTCACATAAAGTCTGAAGTAGTACGCTAGATCCTCAATAAAGGTATCAATTGATATACTGCTGTTGACCAGATTGTTTGAGATCCACACGAAGATTTCCTGTGGGGATGAGAATCGTTTCTGGTAAACTGCAGTAAGGAACTTGTAGGACTTCTGAATGCCGACTACTGACCCGAAGGTCTGAACATTCATCAGATCTATCAGAGCGCCGGCGGTAACAGTGTCCTTGTGGAACCGTAAGTGCTGCAGAGTTTTCAGCACAACTCGGATAGCTCCCCGAGCATGTGCTGCAATGAATTCTGCGGGAGTGGTGTTGAATTGCTGAAAAGAGTTTTCGTCATATGTAATGGACAGAGCATTGCTGTAATACGTAACAGCAGCCCGCAGGTCTTCCTGACTCCAGGCCGGCACGAAGAATACCTGAGCCCGCTCGATGGCTTCGGCCATATGGCTCCGCGTCGTCTCGATGTCGTTCGTGTCGGCCAGGATGAACTGTCCATCCGGCATGGTGTTGTTATCCAGGAAGATCTTCAGGGCCTGAGCCTGTACTCGAATGAGGTTGTCTATCTCACTGAAGATAAACACTCGACGTGGATACATGGATTGTGTCGAGCGCATGCTATCCAGGATGGTCGTCAGATCGTTCTTCCCGAGCGTGGCACAGTTGTGTACCTGGATATGCTGAACTTTTACGTGGTCGGGATGGGAAAAGGCTGTTTCAACATACCGATCGGCGGCCCACTTTGCGTTGACCGGCTCCAGAAGAAACGGTTCTCCAGTGATATGGTCTATGATAGTTACCTGGTAGACCTTGCCATTGGCGTGTTTGAGGGGGATTCGTACCGGCTTTCTTTCGGAGGAAAGAAGAGTCCGAACTAGAAGCTTCTGGAATACCGTTTTCCCGGTACCTGCCGGCCCGTGGAAAAGAACAAAAGGGACTGGTAGATCCCCGGTTTTGTTGATCGAATTGGCCAGGAGCCCGATCGGACCTGATACTCTTACTTTCAATACCGGCTTTCCATCCTGACTTTCGACTTTTCCTACTGGAGTAAACCAACGGAAAGGTCCGTTGAGCTGGTACCAGTATCTGGGCTCAATGCCTTTCTCCAGAGGAGTGTTATCACTCGGAATATCAGGGAAGAAATACATATCAGGATGCTAGTAGGTGTGAAAGAAGTGTTTGACGGTTTCTGCCAAAGTTGGTGCTGACAATGCGAGCGATTCTCTCCGGCCGAGCTACCAGAAGAATGTGTCGCCTAGTTCTCATGACGACAGTGTAAAGCCAGCTGGAATCCAGGATCGTCGGAGCGGCTCGACTCGGGATAATGGTTAACACATAGTCATACTCATTACCCTGAGAGGAATGCCCGGTAATGGCATATGCCAACTGCAATCCGTAGATGTCTTCAGGGGTAGCATAGAGTACTTCCTGCTCCATCCAGGGATACTTCACCCGGATCTGATCAGGTCGTACCAGAGAGACCGTTCCAACGCTGCCGCGCATAACGGGTTCATGGTTTCCACAGGTGTACCCATTAGTACCCATGTGAATAACTCTATCCCCGGCAGCGAAATGCGATACGAACTGCTCGTCCGGGTTATCCGGAGAGGCGACTACTACTTTCTCAATGAGCCTCCGGTATTTCCGGGCGTAATACTGCTGCAACGTACGATTAACGTCGTTGGTGTGGTAGGTTTCTTCGATCTTGCTCTGATTACGAAGCGGAAGGATGATCTGGATTTCGTTGGGGAGAACCTTTCGTTTTTCCCTGTGCGTAAGGAATTTGATGTAGGCGTCTACCAGATCGACAATAGAACCGGAAGCCTCCTGTCCACTCCACCAGAAATCCGTTGTGTAAGCCTCCTCCTCTTTAGAGAGAGGAGGAATCTGGCCGTGCCGTATCATGTTGCCGACTTGCACTATTCGGGAGTTCTTCTCTGCCTGTCGCTGTGTTATGGTAAGGCGGGATACGGGCAGGATTCCTCCCGACGAGGTGGCAAGGAGATCACGGAACGGAAATCCGGGGCCTACCGGGGGAAGCTGACCGTCGTCGCCACAGAGAATAAGCACGACGGGAGCTCCGGCAGCGTAACAGGAACGTACGTATTTGAACAGCTCGTATGCTACCTCTTCATCCGCCATCGAGAACTCATCGACAAAAACGATGGAAGGATGGGGGTTTCTCCCCAGATAATAACTTCCTCCCCGGTAGCCGAGAAAAGCATGCAGGGTGCCCAGATACAACTTGCCTGAGCTAAGATGCTTGGTTTCCGGTGTATCGGTTGGAATGGGAAGGGGTGCAACCGGGGTTTCTGTAAGAGGGTCAGAAATGGTAAGACCTTGGCGAAGTCGCTGCGAGGCGGCTCCGGTCGTGGCCAGTACGTATATGTTGTAAGCAGTTTGTCTCTTGTGAGAATGAAGAAGGTGGGCGAAGCCGTTAAGGATACACTGACTCACCGTGGTTTTTCCTGTCCCCGCTCCGCCGGTGATGATGCTTATAGGAAACTCGATAGCATGTAGAATACTCTGCTTCTGTTCAGGCGTTAGTTCGAATGGGGCCGTTGCAAAAGCTCTTTCTTCAATGATCTTACGATCCGGAAATCCCGGATGGTAAGGATGTCTGAGTACCTCGAGGATTTTCCTTGTTCTCAGGTAGGTCTGATTCAAACAGAAATGACAGAGCGTATGACCCTGGCTGTCCTCTACGCGGACAACTTTCAGCTCTTTGTCGGCCTGAGCCATCTCAATCAGATCAATGAAGGAGGGCACAGGGACTTTGTGTTTTCTGAGTTTCCGGGCGATCGCTTCGTACGAAACGAGAGTGTCGCCGTCGTCGTAGGTCGAAGAGATAGCCGAGAATACGGCAGTCTCGATACGCTCTCTACGATTTGCCCATTCAGGGTCTTTTTGAAGAATTGCTTTGTCTACTTCGGAAAATCCGTACAGGCGTCTCGAAACTGATGAAATCCTGGATACGCCGAGGAATTCTTCCGTAAGACGAGGAAGAACATACGGGTTCTCTTTGATGAGCGAAGGAACGTGGGGTGCTTTTTTGGTAAGCTCAATGAGATACGTGCCCCGAGCGTTACTCGGAGAGAACGGAATATTCCAGTAGCGTAGCGAGGTGTATATCGAGATGGTCTCTTCGGACAAGATCTGCAGCTTCTCGAGAAGCTTGTCGGCTGTCTTGTCGCGGATTCCCCGGATACTCGTTAGGAAACTCTTATCCCGCAGAAGCTGGAGTGCCTGATCCGGATTGGATGTGCGTCTCCCCAGCTGTCTGATGATGGCTCGGGCCCGGTTTTTCGGCAGCACGGCCTCGATCAGATTCTTGATATCGGTGTTGGTCCTGGGGATGATGGGCGTAGCTTTGTTCAAATAAACTACTTCATACCCATCTCTGTCGTAAATTGCCAGTTCTGCTTCGTATACGCCCGGCTTGATGTGCAGCTTGGTGTAGAAGGTGCCTGGAGTGCCCGTCTCAAGGTTGATATACTTCCCCTTACCGTTCTTTACGCTCTGAATCTGAAGTCTGGTCGTAATGGAAGTTCTTGCCATTGAGGCCTGAGGTGAATTTGATAACCGCTGGATGGTCGAGAACAGTACGATCAAGTCGTTCAACTTTTCCCCGAACAAGTCGTTCGCCTAGTTTACCCATCAGGGTAACGTTGCTGGTATCGTCCGGGTCGTAGGCAGAAACTAGATCCGTGGCATCGTAAATATCCCCGTGATGAAAGTCATAACCGTGCTTTTCCAGATCCTCATTGAGGTCAGGGGTAAGATCGGTAATGGTGAAGAGAAAAAGGCGCCCATGCGCCTGGAACCCTACAACTTTTACCCACTGAGCCTCGGTTTTCATGAGAATGCCCAGAGCCCTGAGGGTACATGGCGAAAAGCCTTGCGTGATGGGCTTTTCGCTGAACATCGTTGTGACGTAATCTCCGGTAAGAGCATCGTATACTTCGTTTTTAAACATAAGTCATAAGTTTGAGGAATAAGACAAAGCCAATCGAAGTCATAATGTGCCATACCATATGAATGGCATCCCGTGGTGGAGAAGGAACATGTAGATCTTCGGGAAAATAATGGCGCTGAGAAAGCCGAATGAGACTCGAGATCACAAAGAAAAACAACATGGCCCAGGGCCAGTTTGGGACTCCTTTGATGATACCTGTAAGAAAAGCAGATATGAGTACGCTCGCAAACAGCAGGCCGGTAGTAGTGAAACTGCTCAAACGATTGTAGGAAACAGCCATGAAAATTCCCACGACAGCACAGAAAATAATAATGATGGGAGTGTAGGCCACAGGAAACTGGGTACTGAGAAAGGCACCGGCCAGACTTGTACCTACCAGGTACATTCCCTGTTCATCCATGTGTCCGTATTTACTCAACCCGGTTGCGTGGTAAAGTGTGCTGCCGGCAAAAAGATAGGTCAGGGAAATGAAAACAAGCCACTTCACAACGAGAAGGTCGGTGAAAAGCGCGAACAGGGCAGCAAACAGGTAGCCCAGGTTGGATATAACGGAAAGAGGCTCTTTCGTAGGTATGTTTCCTCGAAAGGCTTGCAGCTGGTACACAAATGCCAGCTTCAGACTTTGCAAGAAATCGCAGATCATAGGAATATGATACCTGGGATATTGTTTTTGAGTGATTGCTTGTCGGGAGCGAATACCGATCTCTTGACAGGCCCCACAAATACTTCGTAGGGTTTAAGCCATTTGGCCTGACGCAGATCAAATACGTATCCAGATAGCTTGAGCCAGTGTCCGTTCCCGTGATCCAGATATACACGAACAAACGTATCCTTGTCGGATCGAGAAGGTCGGTCCGGTCCGAACATGGCCAGGACTGCCTGCACTTCCGGGGCAGGGGGAAGCTCGGCGGCCGCCGTAGAATCCTGTTTCCAGAAAGGTAGCATTATGCTGGTTCCCTGTTTCGGAACTCGTCCAGAAAGCTTGCAAAGTTTCGGCTAACTACCGGTATAATTGTTTCCTCGTAAGGAACCGAAACTTCGCAGAACACCGCAAAACTAACGCCAAAAGAAGATCGGAAAAACACCGGGGGTCGAAGGGGAGGCACGGCAGCTTCTTCGTAGAGAGTCTGGAAATGAACCTGACTCGGAATGCTGGTGTAAACGTGTTCGTACTCCGCTACATGAAAGATCTCAGGATCAATCACCAGTACTCTTCCCTTCTTCAACCACGAGTCGACCGGTCCAACCGGATCAAATCGAATGTTTTCGCTTGTGTAACTGCGAAGGTTGCTGGCCAGGCTTGAAACATGTTCGATCTGTTCGTGTGTTTGCTTGACCAGTTCCCGAATAGCGTCCGTCTGATCACCGAACGCACTCTGGGATATGCATCGGGCAAACGACTTCAAGTCTTCTTGGAAGTGGTAAAGAATATCCTCGACCGGTTTCAGTACCAGTTCACGTGTGACGCGTTTCTCGAGTCTCTGAAAAAGAGCTCTCATCTTATAGTACGCCAGTTCTACGTCCTCCTGAGCCGAGGTTAGTATACTGACTAGTTCTGCTCCCGGGGATTCCACAACTACACGATCCTACGGAAAATTGTTGTTGTTAAACTCTTTTTTATTATGCGTCAATTCAAAAAGCAGAGAGTTTCCGTGGCAAAAGGATTGATATACCCGTCAAGTGGAGAACATCCTCGGGGAGGAACATCTGTACTGGGCACAATCGTAACACTGTGACGTCGGAGAACACATCTCCGTTTGACAATTCGGATCTTGTCTTCGAACATCAGTTGGTACCACAGAGTAGTACCAACCTTGATTTCCAAAATACCTTCGTCGATCAAATGAAGGAGGTTTTCCATGGGTTTAAGGAAAGTAAAGCGAGCAAAAAAGCTCCTGGCGCATTACACCAAGCTGAGTCCTACGGAACAGCTGGTGTGGCACCAGGAGCGTATGCTCAGGTGGAACAAACGTTACAATCGGAGGAAAGAAGAATCCACAACTGAATTGAGACCTGCGACAAAGCAGGAGCTCTCCACGACGGCTTTGAGCTCCCGGATATTTCCGGGCCAGTCATGAGCAAGCAGTTTTTGACAGGCGCCGGGTGAGAGCTTGTAGTTTATGCCCGTACGTGTGGACATGTCTTGCAGAACGTCCTTCGCCATCGGTAAAATGATGTTCCGACAGCTTCTCAGGGGGTTGATGCGGAATATCGTGTGTCGGATTCTGTCCAGAAAGTCAGGCTCGAACACTTTGTGGAAATATGATTCGGGTACGTTGGTGGCCGTGATGACACGCAGACAGGCATTTTGCATAGAGCTCTCGCCCAGACGTCTGTACTGACGTTCCTGGAGAAACGTTAGTAAGCACTGCTGGCTGGCTGGAGGAAGAGTATGAATATCGTCGATGAACAGTGTGCCGTTCATCGCCTCTTCAACGTATCCTTTACGGTTCGAGCAGGCACCGGTGAAAGAACCCTTGACATGTCCGAATAGAAGACTATGAAGAAGCTCCGGGTTCTTCAACTCCGCTCCGGAAACCGTCACGAACTTACTCCCGGCATTAGTGAGTTCGTGTATGTATCTGGCCAGAGTAGTTTTTCCTGTTCCTCGCTCTCCGTGAATGAATATGTCGAAGTAAGGAAATAATTTACAATGGAAAAGGAGACGGCGGGAGGGAGCGTCGAGAAGGGCATAAAGATAAGCCAGGCGAGAATAAGAGAGGATCTCAGATTTGAACCGATCTACTTGTCTGGAGAGCTGAAAACAGGAATCATTATCAAATCCAATCTTGATGGCGTTGGGATTGATCTCTTTCAGATAAGTATCGAG
>RFGN01000426.1 GCA_003696645.1 Gammaproteobacteria bacterium
GCGGCCTTTTGCTTGTGTCCTTGATGATAGTCCAGGGATTCTTTTATCGCGGTGGTTTCTACAATCCGGTTGAGAGTTTGGTAGATGGCATTGGATTTTTTTTTCAGAAGTTCAGCTATCCACTCAGTAGTAACTTTTACAAATTTTTGTTCCGAAGATTCACTCCTCTTTTTCTCTTTCAGGCTTTGGGCAGCAAGAATGATATTTTCAGGCAAATCGCCTGGAGTGACCTGCTCCCCCGTGACCATGACAGACAGTTTCTGGCAGAGGTTCTCAAGCTCGCGAACATTACCGGGCCAGTGGTAATGCTGCAAGATGTCCAGGGTATCCGAACGCAGGCGAAGGGCGCTTTTGTGAAGCGGGGTAGCCTGTGATTCAAAAAAGAATTCAGCAAGGTCTGGTATGTCTTCCTGACGGTCCCTCAGGGGTGGACAATGCAGATTGATGACATTGAGCCGATGATAGAGATCCTCGCGGAAACTGCCCTCTTTTACTCTGTCAGCCAGGTTCTGGTGGGTGGCTGCCAGAATGCGCGTATTGGTTCGAATGGGAATGGTCCCCCCTACTCGGTAGAATTCCCCATTCGCCAGCACACGAAGTAGGCGGGTTTGTACCTCCATTGGCATGTCGCCGATCTCATCCAGAAACAAGGTGCCTTCATGGGCCTGTTCGAATCTACCCGGTTTTCTTTCGACGGCTCCGGTAAAGGCCCCTTTCTCATGCCCGAACAGCTCAGATTCAATCAGCTCCTTAGGTATTGCAGCTATATTGATGGCCACCATGGGTTTGTGTCGGCGTGGACTGTATTGATGCAGGGCCTGGGCTACCAGCTCCTTTCCTGTACCGGTTTCGCCGGTGATCAGGACATTGACGTGAGTAGTGGAAAGACGTCCAATGGTGGCAAAGATCTGTTGCATGACCGGGGATTGGCCAATGAATCGATGCTTGCCTTCGGAAGATTTCTTTTTCTCCTGAACCTTTGATGTACCCCGGGTAGCCTTTCTGGCGAGTTCTACCACATGGTCAATATCAAAGGGTTTGGCCAGATACTCAAAGGCCCCTTTCTGGAAGGCATTGGCGGCAGGATCAATACCCGGAAAGGCGGTCATGATGATGACAGGCAGATCTGGATAATTGGCAGAAAGTTGTGTCAATACCTCGATTCCATCCATATCTGGCATGCGGATGTCGGAAAAAACGAGATCAGGGGTTTGTTTCTGTATCTCCTGAAGAAACTCTCCGGGATGTGAAAAATATCTGACCCTGAAATCTGCCTGATTCAGGGTTTGTTCCAGGACCCAGCCAATGGCCTTGTCATCATCCAGAATCCAGATCAATGGGACATCTCTACGATTCATGCCGAGTAGGGAAGATAGATATTGAAACGGGTTTTTCCAGGCGTGGATTCAACCTGGATGCTTCCACCATGCGCCTGGATAATATTGTGAGAAATATACAGGCCAAGGCCGGCTCCTCCTGCCTTGGAAGTGACCATTGGCACGAATATCTTGCCGAGCATATCGGGAGAAATGCCCGGTCCATTGTCCTGAATACCCAGGTACAAGACATTCTTACTATGACCGGAGTGTGGTGTGGTGCCTGTATATATTCGCGTGATGAAGGTAATGATACCAAATCCCTCCATGGCCTGAATGGCATTTTGAATGATGTTGAACAGGGCCTGTGTCAGTTGTTCATCATCTGCCCGGATTTCCGGGATGCTGGGATCGAGATCATATTCCACTTTGAAACCATGCGGCCAGTCTACCGAATTGATCAACCCCATGACGTGATGCAAAACCTCGTGGATATTGGTGTTTTCCTTGAAATTGGGCGCGGTGTCATTGGCCAGGGTATTATTGAGAAGACGATTGAGACGCTCTATTTCTTGTATGAGGATATCCAGATAGGGCGTGATTCCCTCGATATTCTTTTTTTGCAGCAGTTGGGCCGTGCCGCGCAGGCTGGCAAGGGGGTTGCGTATTTCGTGAGCGAGGCCACGCAACATCAGGCGGCTGGACTCCTGAATCTGTTCATGCTGGGCCTGTTGTTCCAGGGCATGACGATACTTGCTTTCGATCAGTTCGAAAACCAGATAACCTTCCCCAAGAATAGAGACGTGACAATCCAGAATCAGGCATTCCTTTTTCAGATTGGTGAGTTTGAACGAGTAGGTTGAAAAGGAGTGGCTGCGTGACTGTGCTTCATCCAGTATCCGGTCGAATTCAGGAGAATAGAGATAACAGCTTGATAGACAGCGTTTTTTTGCAAGCTGATCACTGAGCACGAGCATGTTTTCCGCGGCCTCATTGATCTTGCAGATGTTCAGGTCATCACGAGTCAGAATGATGGCACTGCTGAGATTTTCAAAAAGTGCCTCGTAGGAAGGAAGTGGCCGAGACATGAGTCTGGCTTATTTGAAAAGCCGGGAAAAGCGGTGTAGTTGAAATCTGACAGTCTGGCTTTCTTTCAGTGTCTTGTCATGTCGGTCGACGATACGTACCTGCACGGTATGAAGCCCTCTGGAGATATTCATGAAGGTGACCTCTGGTTTGCTGGATCGTATCTCCATCCCGTCCAGGGTATAGACCAGTTCATGTTTGGATCGGGTGTCCAGCTTGGGAGACAGATCAACCTTCACGACAACGTTGCCGGCATTCTCACGTATGGCTGAATTGTCGCCAGGGGCAATGATTGTCAGGTGATCGTAGTGTGTTTCCTGTTTTTCTTTATCCTGTGTATCGTTGTCTTCTGCGTTGGTCGTCTCTTCGTTGCTGGCAGATTCTTCCGACTCCTCTTGTACCGTCTCTGATTGAGCTGGTTTTACGTCAGCTTCAATCAGTTCCGCCCCTGCAGGGGCATGATCTGCCGTGATATAGGTGACATGGCCGGCATCATCGGTGATGCGGTAGAGATTTTCTGCCAGAACCGATTGAGAAAGGAGAGAAAAGGTAAAAGCGAAAATAGTGTATTTCTTCATGACAGGGAAAACAGGGGGTAGCGTTTCTGACGCTGCCCCCTGTAATGTTTACATGCTGTAGTACATGTCGAATTCAATCGGATGGGTGGTCATGCGCATCCGGGTGACTTCCTCCATCTTCAGGTCAATGTAGCCATTGATCATGTCGTCGGTGAATACGCCGCCGGCTGTCAGGAAGGCTCGATCCTTGTCCAGAGCTTCCAGTGCCTCATCGAGAGAAGAAGCTACAGTCGGAATATTCTTCAGTTCCTCGGCAGGAAGATCGTACAGATCCTTGTCCATGGCCTCACCCGGATCGATTTCGTTCTGGATGCCATCCAATCCAGCCATCATCATGGCTGCAAACGCGAGATAGGGATTGCCGCAGGAATCCGGGAAGCGGATCTCGATTCTGCGCCCCTTGGGGTTGTTGACGTGAGGGATACGACAGGAAGCCGAGCGGTTACGGGCAGAATAGGCCAGCAGCAGAGGCGCCTCAAAACCTGGCACGAGGCGCTTGTAACTGTTGGTGGATGCATTGGCAAAGGCATTGATGGCCTTGGCGTGCTTGAATATGCCACCGATATAGTTCAGAGCAAGTTTGGACAGGCCACCATAGCCATCTCCAGCAAACAGGTTTTCACCATTTTTGGCCAAGGATTGGTGGACGTGCATACCATTTCCATTGTCACCGACGATGGGCTTGGGCATGAAGGTTGCAGTCTTGCCATAGGCATGGGCCACATTATGGACGACATATTTCAGAATCTGGACCTCGTCGGCCTTTTTGACCATGGTATTGAAGCTGACCCCGATCTCACATTGACCTGAAGTGGCCACTTCATGGTGATGGACTTCTACGTCCAGCCCCATGTCTTCCATGGCCAGACACATGGCAGAGCGCATGTCATGCAGTGAATCGACAGGAGGGACCGGAAAATATCCGCCCTTTACACTTGGACGATGCCCCAGGTTGCCGTCTTCATAGACTTTTTCGGAGTTCCATTCAGCCTCTTCGGAATCTACCTTGACGAAAGAACCGCTCATGTCGGAACCCCAGCGGACATCATCGAGTACAAAGAATTCGGGTTCAGGTCCGAAGTAGGCCGTATCTGCAATGCCGGTGGATTTCAAATAGGTCTCGGCACGGATGGCCACGGAGCGAGGATCCCGTTCGTACCCTTGCATGGTGCTGGGCTCAATGATATTGCAGCGCAGGTTGAGGGTGGGCTCTTCCGAGAAGATATCCATGACAGCTGTATCACTGTCTGGCATCATGATCATGTCGGATTCATTGATACCTTTCCAGCCAGCGATTGAGGATCCATCAAACATCATGCCTTCTTCAAAAAAATCGCTGTCAACCCTCTTGGCTGGAATGGAAATATGCTGCTCCTTGCCTCGGGTATCGGTGAAACGCAGGTCAACAAACTTCACCTCGTTGTCTTTAATCATGGATAATACTTTGTCAGACATGATGTTCTCCCTAAATAAACAGGTGGTCGAAAAAAATATGCGATCGGAATTATAGCACTATCAGGGAACATGGGTGAGGTAACGGCAATGCCATTCTGGATTATTTTGCACAATATTGGTGCAGGGAGACGAGGATCGAAGCGTGGCTGGAGCTGATGCGGAATCAGATGCCTCTGCAAGCCAGGGGCTCCTCCCGGAACTGGAGAAAACACTGTCACGAATCCATGATGGGGTGGAGACCTGGATGCAGGTCAGTCGTGCCAGTCGATATGTACGTGATCTTGTTTTACGAAATCCGGACTGGTTGGGCTGTCTGATCGATGACGGCCTTCTTGACAGGGATTTGCAGGGTACTGAACTCTCGTCGGCGCTAAATCAATGTCTGCAAGAGGTGACACAGGAAGAACAGATGATGGCGAAGCTGCGTCAGTTTCGCCATCAACATTTGCTGCGAATCGCCTGGCGTGATATCAGTGGTCAAACATCGGTCGCGCAAACCCTCAGAGAACTCTCCTGGTTGGCCGAGGCCTGCATTGATATTTCATTGCAGTGGCTGCACAAACTGCTGCAATCCAGATTTGGTCAGCCGATTGGTCGGGAGTCTGGTCAATCCCAATCCCTGATTGTCCTTGGAATGGGCAAGCTCGGCGGACAGGATCTGAATTTCTCTTCAGATATTGATCTGATCTTTACCTATCCCGAGCAGGGCATGACACAGGGGGGAGAGCGAAGTCTTAGCAATGAGGAATACTTCATCAGATTGGGTCAAAAGCTGATCCAGACTCTCGATCGGGTCACGGAAGACGGATTTGTCTACCGTGTGGATATGCGGCTGCGGCCTTTTGGTCAGCAGGGTCGTCTCGCGCTCAGTTTTGATGCCATGGAACATTATTACCAGACGCATGGAAGGACCTGGGAACGCTATGCTCTTATCAAGGCCCGGCCGGTCGCAGGAGATATCGATTCCGGGCAGCAGTTGTTGCAGCGTCTACGCCCCTTTATCTACCGCAGATACCTGGATTTCAATATGCTTGATGACCTGTATCGTCTAAAGCAGGCGATCTCGGACAAGGCCAAAGGTGAACAGGAATGCAATGATCTGAAGTTGGGCCCCGGAGGGATTCGCGAGGTAGAGTTCGTGGTGCAGTCTTGGCAACTGGTCTATGGTGGACGTTATCCCGATCTGCAGACCAGCCGAATCATGGAGGCCATGCAGGCTGCAATTCGTCACCATTTGGTCATCCCAGAGGATGCAGAAACTCTGCAGTCGGCCTATTATTTTCTGCGTCAGGCAGAAAATCGTCTGCAACAATATCAGGATCGCCAGATCCATCACCTTCCTGATGACAAATCGGGCAGACTGCGTATCGCGGTTTCGATGGGGTATAACTCCCTTGAGGTCTTTGAGTCTCAACTTGACCGACATCGAGCCGAGGTGAGCAGACAATTTGAGTCTACCTTTGGTGGTAACGATGTTCAGCCAGTCGATGAAAGCAGCAAAAACCGATATGTGAGGTTCTGGTCCCTGATAGAAACGGCTGACATCAATACCGATACGACGCTAGACGATGAACTTGCCGCATTTTCAGTCGTGCAGCCACGCCTGCAGGAATTTTTTCTGAAAAACCGTCCGCTGTTGCCGGAAGCAGCTCGTCGGGCACTGCGCCAGTTGATGCCCGTCATGTTGGAGATGGTCTTGGAGCTGGATGAGAATCAGGAAGAGGTTCTGAAAAGGTTTCTGACCATGCTTCAGGCCATCTCGGGCCGTACCAACTATCTTGTTCTGCTGGCACAGAATCCTCATATCCTGGATTTTGTACTTCGCTGTTGCAGCATGAGCCAATGGCTGAGCCGCCAGATGGCACGATTTCCGCTTCTGCTGGACAGTCTGATCGACCATCGTCAGTGGTTACATGATCATGATCAGCGTCACCTCCCTGAGGAGCTGAGTCGGATCCTGGATGGACGTGACGATATGGAGGACTGGATGGAGGGGCTGAGACAGTTCAAGCTGCAACAGGTCTTTCAGATTGCCTGTCAATCCATATTTTCCGACCTGACCGCCATGCAAACGGCTAACCGGTTGACTGCTGTGGCCGAGACGATTCTGAACGAGATTCTTGCACGTCTGTGGCAGGAATTGCTGGATCGTTCAAAGCGGGAAGGACCCGGCATCGATCAGAGTGGACTGGCTCTGATTGGTTATGGAAAACTGGGCGGTCGCGAGATGGGGTATACCTCCGACCTGGACCTCATCGTATTGTATGATCCGGGACGCTTCAAGCTCGAACAGAGTGAAGGTATTCGCCTGGTCAGGAGGATGATGCATGTCCTGTCAGCCTATACCCCCAGCGGTGTGCTTTACGAGATGGACGCGCGCCTGCGTCCAGAAGGTAACTCCGGGTTATTGGTTACCTCTATGCAGGCCTTTGTCGA
>RFGN01000427.1 GCA_003696645.1 Gammaproteobacteria bacterium
ACTTTGAGCAGAAATTATTAGAGGAAAGAAAAGCGGCTTAACTCAGGTGTCACAAAAAGATTGACCACGTCAGTCCTGCTCACACCAACCTATCTTGAACTGCAATCACAATCAGTCTTGACCAATCCAGAAGATTTCCAGAATGAGGTCAGAAAGGCCCTGGCTCGCCGTGGGCCCCGCAGGGAGATCTATCATGATAAGGGGCGCTTTATCAAATATGCCCTAGAAGAAATCGGGCAGCTTCAGATAATGAAGCGAGATGAAGCCTATGATCTTTTTAGTGGACTCAGCCTGTATCAATCCAATGGAGCAGATCCATCCGAAGCCTTTAAGCGCTTTATGACAAGAAATGTCTCTCGTCTAGGACGCCAACCGCAGGATTAGCGTCCTGCTAATCTTTTATCTTTCTTTCTAGATTAAACCTCGCAAGGCCCCGCATGGTGCAGGGCCAGAACACTCATCAGCGAGGTTTCTATGAAAGAAAGAGATTCATCAAACACCACACCCCACCTCCCGTGCACGGCCCAGGCAGGCCCGTGTGAGGGAGCGTGGGGGTGTGGTGAGGAAGATACGGCCCAGCAGGATGTCCAATACCAGGAATATCTGGATAGCCAGGAGGCGCAAGGCTACCCGGACTATCAAACGGATGAACAGATTCAATCTGATCAGGGAAGGGGTACGCCGCCTAGTAACACAGTACCCTCTCAGTGCATAGACCCACAGTTTACCCTGTTTCAATGTGGCGTCGATAGCCTCTATCTGTCCTATCGAGGCGATCTGAATCCGGAAAAGGGCAGACATTTAGAGGCCCTCAAGAAAGCCGCACAGTCCCAGGACAGATTGACCCAGGGCAAGGCCCAGATTATCCTGAACGACCTGCACTTTGAGGTCCGGGACAAGGGGGCAGGACGCTTTCCCTATGTCCTGGTGAACAACTACTTCCGAATCCAGATCAGTAGTCGAGACTCCAGGAGCCTGCCTCTGGCCTATGTGCAGATCAAGAGCCAGTATCTGACCAGCGTGGGCATGTTCGAGGCCGAGAAGACCCTCACCCAAGTCATCGAAGAACTGGGCTGTTTAGAAGGGGGGGCTACCGTCAGTCGTATCGACCTGTATGCCGACTTTACCACCGATGTGGCGATGGATAGCTGGCCCGCTACCGCCTGGATTAGCCGTGTCCGCAAGCGCGTTATCTACTTCAGTGCCAAACAGTGTACCGGCTGGACTGTTGGGGAGGGAGGGCAGCTCTCTGCACGGTTGTATGACAAGACCCTTGAGATCCAGGCCAGCAACAAGGACTACCTCAAATCCCTCTGGCGGGTGGCAGGATGGCAGGAGGACCAGAAGGTCTGGCGGCTCGAATTCCAGTTCAAGGGGGCCATCCTGAAAGAGTTGCTCTCCGACCCTGACCAGGAAGATCCTGTCAATGCGCGTTCGGTCTCCTTCGTGGCCCGCTCCCTGGCAGGACTATGGCACTATGCCAGCAAGACCTGGCTGAGGCTGTCGATCCCTTCCCAGACCGATACCACCAGCAGTCGCTGGCCTACTCATCCCCTGTGGGAGTCCCTGTCACGGATCGACTGGAAACTCCCCCAAGGCGATGAACTGGTTCGCCTGCGCAGTGAGGCGCGTTTTCCAAGGGACCGCTGGCTGTTTCGGCAGGGGTTGAGCCTCTTGGCCTCCTACATGGCCCTTCGGGGAAACCTTGATCCGAAGCGTGTCTGGGACGACTTTTATCACGATATGAAGTGGTATTATGACGACTATACCAAACCAAACCTCCCCGGCTTCAAGGCCACCATCAAGGATGAGGTGGCGTTCAAGGCACGCAAGTACAATCTGCCCCTGCCCAGCTATGCCGACGAGCCGGTCTATAATGATACCGAGGCCTACCAGCGAGCCAAGGATGGCGAATGAACACCGTACCCTGGATCTCCATGAGGCTGCGGCCTTCCTGCATATGTCTCCAGCAGTCTTGCGGGAAAAGGCCAGAAGGGGGCTTATCCAGGGGGGCAAACCGGGGAAATGCTGGGTCTTTCTGGAGGCAGATCTTGTCGCCTACCTGCGTTCGTTATATCCTGATGGCGGGCGAACACCGCTAAGTGGCAAGGAGGAAACACAATGTCACTATACAAACGCGGTAATACCTGGTGGATTCGGTTCACCACTCCCAACGGACAGCGAATACGCCAGTCTGCTGGGACTGGAGACCGAAAGAAGGCCCAGGAATACCATGACCGATTAAAGGCCAAGGTCTGGGAGACCACCAAACTCGGGGTCAAACCCGAACGAAGCTGGCAGGAAGCCACGGTCCGCTGGTTGAAGGAGACTTCACATAAGGCGGATCAGGGGCGAGACAAAGAGAAACTGCGTTGGCTGGATCAATTTCTGGGCGGTCTCATGTTGAGTGAGATTAACCGAGATTTGATCGACGCCATCATACTGGCGAAGGAGAAAGAGGGGAGAGCCTCTGGAACGATCAACCGATATCTGGCGTTGATTCGTGCCATTCTCCGCAAGGCAAGAGATGAGTGGGAATGGATAGACCATATTCCCAAGATCAAGCTCAGATCTGAACCCAGACGTCGTGTGAGATGGCTGACACCAATGCAAGCTAGGCAATTGATCGACCATCTGCCTCAACATCTGGCCGACATGGTGCGATTTACGCTGGCAACAGGTTTGCGTCAGAGTAATGTCAGTTACCTTCGCTGGGATCAGGTCGATATGAGTCGAGAGATTGCCTGGATACATGCCGATCAGGCCAAGGCTAGAAAGGCGATTGTAGTCCCGCTCAATGGTGATGCCATGCAGGTGCTAAAGGAGCGACAAGGTATAAACGAGCAGTATGTTTTTACCTTTCGCGACAAACCTGTGCAAGTGTGTACGACCAAGGCATGGAAACGTGCCCTGAAGAAAGCGAATATCGAAGATTTTCGCTGGCATGATCTCAGGCATACCTGGGCTTCATGGCATGTGCAGAATGGAACCAGCTTGCAGGAACTGATGGAGCTTGGAGGATGGTCCTCCTATGAGATGGTATTACGTTATGCCCATCTTGCAGGAGAACATCTAAAGGGTGCCGCCAGTCGTGTATCTGGCACAATTTTGGCACATTCTTAATCTTATTTTAGATTAAGAAAATGACGTAAGTTATTGAAAAAATGGTGGGCCCGGTAGGACTCGAACCTACGACCAAGGGATTATGAGTCCCCTGCTCTAACCAACTGAGCTACAGGCCCGCCGAAACGGTTGGTATGACTAATCGTTGTCCAGGAAACTGCGAAGTTTTTCTGAACGGGAAGGGTGGCGAAGTTTGCGGAGCGCTTTGGCTTCTATTTGACGGATGCGCTCTCGGGTAACATCAAACTGTTTGCCGACCTCTTCAAGGGTATGGTCTGTATTCATGCCGATTCCAAACCGCATCCTGAGTACATTGGCTTCACGTTCTGTCAGTTCGTCCAGTACGCCCAGGGTGGCTTCTCTGAGTCCTTCTGCTATGGCATTACGTTCTGGCTGAACAGTATTGCTGTCCTCGATAAAGTCCCCCAGATGTGAATCTTCGTCATCACCGATCGGGGTTTCCATGGAGATGGGATCCTTGCCGATCTTGAGAATCTTGCGAATCTTGTATTCTGGCATATCGAGTTTTTCGGCCAATTCTTCCGGCGTGGGTTCACGACCGTTCTTCTGCATCATGTGACGTGAAATCCGCTTGAGTTTGTTGATGGTTTCGATCATATGAACCGGAATGCGGATCGTACGGGCCTGATCAGCGATTGATCGTGTGATTGCCTGACGAATCCACCAGGTAGCATAGGTCGAAAACTTGTATCCACGCTTGTACTCGAATTTGTCAACCGCTTTCATCAGGCCGATGTTTCCTTCCTGAATCAGATCCAGAAACTGCAGGCCACGATTGGTGTATTTTTTGGCAATTGAGATGACCAGTCTAAGGTTGGCCTCGACCATTTCCTTCTTGGCGCGTCGGGACTTTGCTGCACCGATAGAGACCTTTCTCTGTATTTCCTTGATCTTGCCGATGGGAAGTTTGCAGCTGACCTCAATGGCCTTCAGACGATTCTGGGCGCGTCGGACATCCTTGCGATGCATCTTGAGTACAGCGGCTTGTTCGCTGGTGCTCTTTTCTATGTAGCTGTCGAACCAGTCGAGATTGGTCTCGTTGTCCGGAAAGGAAAGAATAAAGTCCTTTCTCGGGGAGTGTGCCTTGTTGACGCAGATATTCATGATCTCATGTTCATGAGCCCGTACACGGTTGATGATGTCCTGCAATTCATCTGCGATACGGTGAAGAAACTTGATATCGGTACGTACTTCCAGAAAACGATCCTTCATGGTGTCACAGAGGGCATGGAAGGTATCCATGTCCTGATTGTCCCAGGCCTTCATGGCCGCTTCGTAGTCTTTTTTCAGCGCATCCATGTAGGCCTTGAGGGCTTCGGGATCTATCTCTGGCTTGCTGACCGCCGTGCTGTCATTCTCCTCCTCATCCTGATCCTCGGAAGATTCGATTGCCTCTTCATCGGAGTGGAATCCCAGAATGAAGTCATCCAGTCGCAGATCGCCATTCAGATACTTTTCGTAGTTGTCCAGTAGTGTGGCAATGGTGGCGGGGTAGGCTGCCAGGGCCTGGATCATCTGTTCCTGACCGCTTTCGATACGCTTGGCGATAACGATTTCCTTCTCTCGTGTGAGAAGTCCGATGGAACCCATCTCTCGCATGTACATTCGAACCGGATCAGTGGTGCGACCGATATCTCCATCCATGTCGATGATGGATGTCTCGCCATCGTCTGGAGGGGTTCCTATCGCCTCGCCAATAATGATGTGTTCGTCTTCGTCATTGATTTCCACGACATTGACGCCACTTTCAACAAAAAAGGCAATGATGGGCTGAAGACCGTCCGAATCGGAAGCGAGGGGTTCATCGGGGAGTATCTCGTTGATTTCAGTCAGGGTAACATATCCCTGATCCTTGCCTTTCTCCAGCAAGGCCTGAAAATCTGAATCCTGTTCAAAGTCGAATTCCGAGCCCAAATCTTCCTTACTCATAAATGGTCTTCCCTAGAGCACAAAAACAGGAGATTATATATCAAAGTTTCTCGATTCTCTCAATGAAGATGAAAATTTGTTGAAAATTCTGCCGTTTGCAGCAAAAAAGCTTCCGCAAGTCCGTAGATTTATGGCTTTTTTGATGGAAAGCCTATAATAGGACAATTTTTTTCGGGTAAGGTTTTGTCCCCATGCAACCACTAATGATTGTCATGACGACGTGTGCTGCGCGTGAAGACGCAGACGCCATGGCGGAAATGCTGGTCAACGAAAGGCTGGCAGCCTGTGTAAGCATCCTTTCCGGTGCAACCTCCTGGTATCGCTGGGAAGGTAATATTGAGCGGGCTGAGGAACTTGTTCTTCTGATCAAATGTCCACTGAACAAGTATGTAAAGTGCCAAGAGCGTCTTTTGGAGCTGCATCCCTACGAGCTGCCAGAGATCGTGGCTGTACAGGCACAGGAATGTCTTCCTGCCTATCTGGAATGGGTTTGTGAAAGTTGTAAATGATAATCGGTAAGATTATGAAAAATAATAGATGCATCTATTCATTCCTGGCAGGAGCAGCCGGAATTGTCTGGATGTTGGCAAGTATGACAGCCCATGCAGAACAGGGGCTGTGGCAGCGTCTGACCGGGTCAGGGGCTGCCAGTCCGATGGCGAAGTTTCTCAAGCCGGATGAGGCCTTCAGAGTTCTGGTGGATTCTCCTGATGGACAGGCCATCGGGGCGCACTGGCAGATCGCGGAGGGTTATTACCTTTACAAGGACAAGATCAGTGTCTCGCTTCCGGAGGGCGCTGATATCCAGCTCGGGACTCCCCGCTTCCCCAAGGGGCAGATCAAGGTAGATGAAACCTTTGGCAAGATGGAGGTTTTTCATGATCAACTGGATGTTCGGGTACCATTGCTGGGAGTCGTTCCGTCATCATCTGATAAAACGCTCACACTCAAGGTCAAGTATCAGGGCTGTGCCGAGAAAGGGTTTTGTTATCCTCCCATTACCAAGGTTGTGAATGTAACCATTCCTCCGTCAGGCACTGGAAATGCAGGTCAGCCTGGCGTGACGGATTCTGCAGAAGGCGTGGCATCATCGCTCAGTGAGCAGTCGCAGTTGGCGAGAACGATTGCAAAAGGGAATCTGTGGCTGATTGTCCCAACATTCTTCGGACTCGGTCTGTTGTTGTCGCTGACACCCTGTGTCTTTCCGATGATTCCCATTTTGTCGGGTATCATCGTCGGGCAGGATGAAAAAAATCATCATGCCAAACACACCTTTCTCCTTTCCCTTGTTTTTGTCCTGGCCATGTCGATCACCTATACCGCTGCAGGGGTTGTGGCGGGGTTGAGTGGTGCCAATCTGCAGGCGGCCTTCCAGAATCCCTGGGTGATCAGTGTATTCAGTCTGTTGTTTGTTGGGTTGGCCTTTTCAATGTTCGGTTTTTTTGAATTGCAGGTGCCGACAGGGTTGCAGAATCGAATGAATGCCTTGTCCCAGCGTTACAAGGGTGGGCAATGGGGTGGGGTTGCCATGATGGGGCTGCTGTCCGCATTGATTGTTGGCCCCTGTGTGGCGCCACCACTGGTGGGTGCCTTGATGTATATCAGTCAGTCCGGTGATGGTTTGATGGGTGGTGTGGCCCTTTTTGCCATGAGTCTGGGAATGGGGGTGCCATTGCTGGTATTGGGGGCGTCGGCCGGGAAATTGCTGCCTCATGCCGGGGCCTGGATGGAAACGGTCAAGCACGTCTTCGGAGTCTTGTTATTGGGTGTGGCGATTTGGATGCTCGAGAGGATTCTGCCCTCGTCCGTGACACTGTTGTTATGGGCGCTCCTGTTCGTCGTTTCGGCCATCTATCTGGGTGCATTGGAACCACTGCATAGGGAAAGCCCAATCGGTCTGGGATGGCGAAAGCTCTGGAAGGGCCTGGGGGTGTTCATGCTCGTATATGGGGTATTGCTTACCTTGGGTGCGATCGGTGGTGGCAAGGATATCCTGCACCCGCTCAAGTTCGAACGCCTTGTTTCCGAGCCTGACGGAAGGGCTCTGAGAGAGCAGCCTGAATTTATCAAGGTATTGAATGTGAATGATCTGGATCGTCAGATTCGTCTGGCCAGTCAGGAGGGCAAACCTGTCATGCTGGATTACTACGCAGACTGGTGTGTATCGTGCAAGGAACTGGAAAGGGAAACCTTTTCGCATCCGAACGTTGCTAAAAAATTGAGCAATATCCGCCTGGTACAGGCGGATATTACTGCAAACAATGAAGAATCAAAGACGCTTCTGAAACGCTATGGCCTGTTTGGGCCTCCATCGATTCTGTTCTTTGATCGATCCGGCAAGGAAATCAGGACAATGCGACTTGTCGGATTTTTGTCTCCCGAGGAATTCAGCCGTCATCTTGATCAGCTTCTGGGTAGTTGATCCATGTTAAGACCTTCATTTTTCAAGAAAATATGCCTGTTTCTGGTTATTGGCATGTTCCAGATCCCAGGATATGGGCACGATGTCTCCGAGGCAGTACCGACAGATGATGCTGATGCACTCCCCATTATCAATACCCTGCGTCCGGATTTCATCCTGCCCGATCTGCAGGGGAAGATGAGAAATATCAGTGAATGGCAGGGCAAGGTCATGGTGATCAATTTCTGGGCAACCTGGTGTCCCCCTTGTGTGCGTGAGATGCCCATGTTCGTCGAGGCCCAGAAACGCTTTGCCGATCAAGGTGTTCAGTTTGTCGGAGTTGCCATTGATGATCCGGATAATGTCAAGGATTTTGTCAAGGATTTTGATGCCAATTATCCTCTGTTGGTCGGAGGTCAGGAAGCAACGATTGAGGTAGCCTATCAATTTGGCAACGAGGTTGGAATCTTGCCCTATACCGCTGTGGTCAATCGCAAGGGGCGCATTGTCTTTGCACATATGGGTGAGATGAGTCGAGAAATGGTTGTCGAGGCCTTGTCCAAGGCACTGGAAACCGCCGAAGGCGAAGAGGCGTAGGTTTGCCTGTCGCTATCAACTAAGGGGTTAAAATCGTCAAACATGCATCTATTTTGGATGCATCAGTACTAAAATCATATTCTTCTGGACATCCTGACAGAAAGCGAGCAAAATGGCGCCAAATCAATGGCAGAACTGATAAAGGGATGGCTGAATTTCTGGTCCTGCATGGACCCAATCTGAATCTTCTGGGAACAAGGGAGCCCAATGTCTACGGTTCGATAACCCTTGAGGAAATCAACAACGAGTTGGTTTCCCAGGCCGAAAATGCAGGCCACAGGCTTTCCTGTTTCCAGTCCAATTGTGAAGGTGGGCTCGTGGATCGTATTCAACAGGCGGGTCGGGACAAGGTGGATCTGATTATCATCAATCCTGCAGCCCTGACGCATACCAGTGTCGCCATTCGAGATGCCCTGCTGGCAGTTGCGATCCCCTTTATCGAGGTACATCTTTCGAATGTATTCTCAAGAGAACCATTTCGGCACCACTCCTATCTCTCGGACAAGGCCATTGGCGTGATCAGTGGGCTGGGTAGCCAGGGGTATGCCTTGGCTCTGGAGGCTGCCATGCAACAGTTACCACACCAATCATGAACATTATAGATAGAGAGTAAACATGGATATCCGCAAGATTAAAAAATTGATCGAGATGCTCGAGGAATCTGATCTGGTCGAGATCGAGGTCAAGGAAGGCGAGGAATCGGTACGGATCAGTCGCGCTTCACAGTCCAGCTCAGTAATGGTTCCCCCCCCGGCCATGGCTGCTGCACCGGCCCCTGTAGCGTCAGCTCCGGCTGTGTCCGACCCCGATCAGGCAGAGGATTCCGGTGTTCCAGAGGGACACACCGTGCGTTCCCCGATGGTTGGAACCTTCTATCGCTCTTCTTCTCCTGAATCTCCACCATTTGTTGAAGTGGGGCAGACAGTTTCTGTGGGAGATACACTGTGCCTGATTGAGGCAATGAAGATGTTCAATCAGATTGAGGCAGATAAGGCAGGGAAGGTGCTGGCGATTCTGGTCGAGAATGGTCAACCGGTCGAGTTTGATCAACCTTTGTTTGTTATCGGTTAGACCAGGTCCGTTTTGCCATGATAGAAAAAATCCTGATCGCCAATCGGGGAGAAATCGCCTTGAGAATCCTGCGTGCCTGTCGGGAGATGGGAATTCAGACAGTCGCTGTACATTCCACCGCTGATCATAACCTGAAACATGTCCTGCTTGCCGATGAGGCCGTTTGTATTGGACCTCCTGCCGTTCCGGAGAGCTATACCAATATTCCCGCGATTATCAGCGCCGCCGAGGTTACCAATGCAACGGCCATTCATCCCGGGTACGGTTTCCTGGCCGAGAATGCCGACTTTGCCGAGCGGGTAGAACAGAGTGGTTTTATTTTCATTGGCCCCACCGCAGATACCATTCGCCTGATGGGAGACAAACTGTCGGCGATTGAGGCCATGAAAGAGGCAGGCGTCCCCTGTGTACCGGGTTCGGATGGCCCATTGGGGAACGATCCCAAGGTCAATCGAAAACTGGCACGAGATATTGGTTATCCGGTCATCATCAAGGCCTCTGGTGGCGGAGGAGGCAAGGGCATGCGGGTGGTTCGTGATGAGGATAGCCTGCTGAATGCGATTGCCATGACCAGAATGGAAGCCAAGAATGCCTTCAATAATGATGTCGTCTATATGGAGAAGTTTCTCGAGAATCCTCGTCACGTCGAGATCCAGGTCCTTTCGGATGGCAACCGTGCTGTCCATCTGGGAGAGAGGGATTGTTCCATGCAGCGACGACATCAAAAGGTGTTGGAGGAATCTCCTGCTCCCGGGATTGCAGAAAAAACCCGCAACAAGATTGGGAAACTGTGCGTAAAGGCCTGTGAAAAAATCCATTATCGCGGTGCAGGGACCTTTGAATTTCTCTATGAAAATGGCGAGTTCTATTTTATCGAGATGAACACGCGGTTGCAGGTTGAGCACCCGGTTACCGAGATGGTTACCGGGATTGATCTGGTTAGGGAACAGATCAATATTGCTGCAGGCCTTCCCTTGTCCCTGAAAAAAGAGGATATTCAGATTCGCGGCCATGCAATTGAATGTCGCATCAATGCCGAGCACCCTGAAACCTTCATGCCGTCTCCTGGAACCGTCACGGATTATCATGTACCCGGTGGTCTTGGAATTCGTGTGGATTCACATGTCTACAGTGGATATACCGTTCCGCCTTATTATGATTCCATGATTGGCAAGCTCATTGCCTATGGGGCTACACGCGAGATCGCCATCGCCAGAATGCGCAATGCATTGATGGAAATGGTGGTCGAAGGGATTGAAAGCAATATTCCGCTGCATCGTACCCTGATGGATGATCCTGAATTCTGCAAGGGCGGTGCCAACATCCATTACCTGGAAAAAAAGCTGGGTCTCTCATGAAGATTTGAGGAAGGCTACGGTTGAACTGGCAACAAGTCCACCTCAGGGCACCGAAATCGATGGTCGGTGAGTTGACCGAGTGGTTTGAACGACATGATGCGATTTCCGTAACCTGGCAGTCTGCCGATCAACAGCAGTTGCTGGAACCTGATCCTGCCTCCACGCCATTATGGGATGCCGTCATGATGACGGCGTTGTATTCCGATGATGCCCAGATTGCCGATCTCGCTGCACAACTCCACGCTGCCTTTCCCCAGTTATCCTTGCATGAGCCGGTCATCGAACAGCTTGCAGATCGTCCGTGGGAACGCGAATGGCTTGAACGATTCAAGCCCATGCGATTTGGTCACAGACTCTGGATCTGCCCCACCGGCCACGACATTCCCCAACAGGCACATAACCAGGTACTGGTTCATCTTGACCCGGGTTTGGCCTTTGGAACAGGAACACATCCGACCACATCCTTGTGCTTGAGCATGATTGACAGCCTGCCTCTCAAAGGCAAGAGCGTGATTGATTATGGGTGTGGGTCAGGGATTCTTGCCATTGCCGCGGCCAAGGTCGGTGCAGCGGAGGTCTGGGCAGTTGATCACGATGAGCAGGCCATCCAGTCTACCAGGGATAATTGCGCAAAGAACGACGTGGCTGACCGGGTTAAGGTTCTTCACAGTCGAGATTTCGGCCAGGAACAGGTTCAGTCAGATGTGATTATCGCCAATATACTTGCCCGGCCCCTGATGGATCTGGCAGAGAAATTTGCGGGCATGATCCACCGTAGTGGCCGGATCATCCTCTCCGGTATCCTGGAGAGTCAACGTGAAAAGGTAATTCATGCCTATCTTCCCTGGTTTGATCACTTCGAACATGATCAGAAGGAAGACTGGATCTGCCTTCGCGGAATCAGGAATTCACGACTGCCGGAGCCGGAGGATGACCCTGCTCCGGCAGTGATTTCCTGATATCTTGAGTCTGTCCCTAGAAGGGGATATCGTCATCAAACGGGATATCGGCAGGTGAAGCACTGCTTCCACCTGTCGAGGGCGTTTCACTGGGCGTGGGTGTAAAGCTGGTG
>RFGN01000428.1 GCA_003696645.1 Gammaproteobacteria bacterium
ATGGTCGGTGGTCACTATACCTATGCCGAAGTCCCTCTGTTTAACGAGATACGGGATTTGTTGGGTGGACATCGCAACAATTTTGACAAGCTGGGACATTTTGCCCAGGGATTTGTCCCTGCAATGATTGCGAGGGAGATCCTGATTCGAAAAGAGGTTATTGGTTCCGTCAGATGGCGGACCTTCTTTATTATCTGTTTTTGCCTGGCATTCAGTGCTCTGTATGAACTGATCGAATGGTGGGTGGCGTTACTGACAGGTGACAGTGCCGAGGCCTTTCTGGGAACGCAGGGTTATGTCTGGGATACTCAGTCGGACATGGCATTGGCACTTGTTGGTGCCGTGGTGGCACTAGTTTGCCTGTCCCGTTATCATGACCGGCAGCTGAAAAGCATGCAATGACCGTCAATGATGTGTTGAAGTCACTGTTTGGCTATCGGCAGGTATAGAATTGTCTGTAGGCAGTGTTCTTATTGCCTGTTTGACACTATACTAACCCTGTCAAGTGGGTCAGACAGTCGCTGTTCGGTACACTGTACCGAATGGAGGAAAGTCCGGGCTCCATAGAGCAGGGTGCCAGGTAACGCCTGGGTGGCGCAAGCCAACGGAAAGTGCCGCAGAAAACAGACCGCCTGGTCGAAGGCCAGGCAAGGGTGAAAAGGTGCGGTAAGAGCGCACCGCATGACTGGTAACAGACATGGCAGGGTAAACCCCACCCGGAGCAAGATCAAATAGGGAAACAGGGGTGTGGCTCGCACCGTTTCCGGGTAGATCGCTTGAACCTTGTGGTGACACAAGGTCCAGAGGAATGACTGTCCACGACAGAACCCGGCTTATCGACCCACTTGATGTTTTTATTTTCTAGTTGGATGGATTTATGAAAAAAGTTTCGTTTTTGGCACTGGTGTTTTCTTTCTTGGTGGGCAGTGCTCAGGCTGGGACCAGTCAGCATGAAGCCGTGGTCAAGGAGTCCCGCAATGCAGGGATCTATACCTACTTTCTTGTCGATGAAAATGGCAAGGAATATTGGATTGCAGGTCCGAAGACCAATGTACCCAATGGCAAGACTATCCAGTTTACCGAAGAGATGTGGATGGAGAATTTTACCAGCAAGACCCTGCATGAAACCTTCGACAAGGTGATGTTCGTCAGTGGCATCAACTGGGAGGGGATGACGAAGCAGGCCATAGATCCATCACAGATTCGTGCTTTTCATCAGAATGAAGCGAAAGGGGATGCCGGCTCCCTGACGGTCGCAGAGGTGTTTGAAAAAAGAAAGGCCTTGGCAGGCAAGATCGTTTCCGTAAAGGGAGAGGTGACCAAGGTGACAGACAATATCATGGGGAGAAGTTGGATACACATCAAGGATGGGACCGGGGAAGGTGACAAGAGTGATCTGGTGTTTCGTTCCAAGTCCCAGACTGCCGAACTTGGAGAAAAGATTACCGCGAAGGGAATCGTTGCCGTTGACCAGGACTTCGGCTTTGGCTATTACTATCCCGTCATTGTTGAGGATGCAACCTTTGAAAAATAAGTGATGTATCGCAATGCATGCAAAAAACCGGTGTTACACACCGGTTTTTTTACTGATGGGTTTTGCTGGATGTAGGAAGTCATGAAAGATATCGACTGCTGGATATACAAGAGTCCAAAAAAGGATGAAATGTATATCTATCTTGCCAGGAAAGATGATTTTGAATGCGTGCCAGAGCTGCTCAGAAATGGGTTTGGTTCACCGGAATTCGTTATGCAACTGACCTTGTGCAAAGAACGAAAACTGGCCAGAGAAGATGTGAGGCAGGTGATGAATAATCTGCAGTCGCAGGGTTATCACCTCCAGATGCCGCCTAGGATCGAACCCGATCTGTATCACGGGGGGTAGACCTCAAGAGGGCAGGACAGCATGAGGATCGGGATTCCACGCGAAGTCAAGAATCATGAACACCGTGTGGCCCTGCGTCCTGTCGATGCTGGAAGGCTGGTGGCAGCAGGACACAGGGTATTTCTGGAGACCCGAGCCGGAGAGGGCGCAGGCTTCAGTGACTTTGAATATCAACAACAGGGTGTACAGATTGTTGGTCGGGCCAGTGAGGCCTGGGATGTTGATCTGGTGGTCAAGGTCAAGGAACCTCAAGTCAGTGAATATCCTTTTCTTAGGAAGGACCTGGTCCTGTTTACCTATCTCCATCTGGCTGCGGATCTGACTCTTGCTGAAGCGCTCTTGGAGACAGGGACCTGCGCCATCGGTTACGAAACGGTGCAGACGGAAGATGGCATGCTTCCCCTTTTGATGCCGATGAGCCGGATTGCAGGTCGACTGGCTGCACAGATTGGTGCCAGATATCTGCAAACCGAAAATGGCACATCGGTTCGAGGAAAGGGCATACTTCCCGGAGGGATGATGAATGCACCACCGGCCAGGGTACTGATACTCGGGGGTGGTCAGGTGGGTAGTCAGGCAGCCGAAGTCGCATTGGGGTTGGGGGCATCCGTATGTGTCATGGATGTCCAGGCCAATCGTCTTGAATGGCTTGAAAACCATTTCCATGATTATTCCAGAAGATTTACGGCCAGAAGGATGTCTTCTCAGGGGCTGGAGGAGCTGATCCGGAAGACCGACCTGTTGATCGGAGCGGCATTGGTAACAGGTGCCCGGGCTCCACATCTGCTGACGATCGATCATCTGAAGAACATGCCTGCTGATGGGGTATTGATTGATGTGGCCATCGATCAGGGAGGGGTGGCAGAGAGCAGCCGGCCTACGACCTATGATGATCCGGTCTATCGGGTCGAGAAGATCATACATTGTTGTCTTCCCAATTTGCCCAGTTGTGTGGCGCGTACTGCAACATTGGCACTTGCTGAAGCCGTATGTCCCTATGTCCAGCTATTGGCAGAAAAGGGTGTGGATCAGGCGATAAAGGTGAACTCAGCCCTTGCCAGGGGCATCAATATTCGTTCTGGGGTGGCAGTCCATCCAGCGATCAAGGCGGTACTGGAGTCACATTGATCAAGTTTGTCCAGATTTCGGATAGCCATCTGTTTCCGGAGCCTGAATCCTCCCTGTCGGGGGTGGATACTCGACAGAGTTTTCTGAATGTAATCAGACATATCCAGACAAATTACACGGATTGTCAATTTCTTTTGCATACAGGCGATCTTGCGCAAGTTCCTGTTGTCTCGGTGTATCGA
>RFGN01000429.1 GCA_003696645.1 Gammaproteobacteria bacterium
ATGCTCCGCATGGTGATGATGGTGATGCGAATCACTGGTAATCAGCGACCCGGTGGTGGCGACAGACAGTTTTCCATATTTGACGCCACGAATCCCCGCCAGCTGATCTGCCAGGGATTGCAGCAGGCTGGCCTTGCCCCGCACGATCAGCACCTCCATGCAATTATGATGATCCAGATGAACATGCAGGACCGAAATGATATCCCCGGTAAAGGAGTGCTGGATATGGGTGAGGTTCTGCCCCAGATCGTTGGTATGATGATCATAGACCAGGGTGATGGTTCCAGCCGTTACCTGATCGCTGTGCCACTCCTCGGCGATCAGATCATGCCGAATCAGGTCGCGCAGGGCCTCGGAACGATTCTTATAGCCCTTGCGCTGGATACGCTCGTCAAATTTTTGCAACAGATCCTCCTCGATGGAAACTCCGAATCGTACCAGTTCACTCACTCTTGACTCCTTTTCGTGATCTTTTTGTTCGTAATCTTTTTGGTTTGACCTCGCGATACACCCTTCTTCTGGCATGATGTTGAGCCCGATTGTATATCTCCAACATGTCCTCGGCCGAGATATCGATGTAGGTCTGCATTCCTGCTACAGCCTTTTTAATATCTTTCTCCGAAATCGGCAACCCCCGATCAATCACGGACTGCACCTTTCTTGACACCATGCGGTCCAGCACCAACCTGTCCACCAGCCAGGAAAACAGGCAGATCAGCAGGGCATTCAACAGCACCGGGGTCAAAACATAGAAATAGCCCAGGGCGTGAAAGGTCTCGGGGCTTAGGATCGGTGTCAGCGCACAGGCCCCCGCCGGCGGAAACAGGCATCGCAGATTGATCATGATTATAATGGACACGGCAACGGCGACCGCCGAGGCCAGATAGATATTCTGGATCAGATAGGCGGTCGTCACCCCGACCAGGGCGGCCACCACCTGCCCCCCCATCAGTGCCCAGGGACGCGCAAACTCGCTCTTCGGGGCGGCAAACAGGATGATCGCTGCTGCGCCGAGGGAGGTATTGATAATGGCCCAGGGCGCGCCCTGAATGACATAATGGCTGGTCCACCCCACAAACAGGATACTGAGAAATGCAGAGAGCGCCGCAATAAACTGTACCTGTTTCTTCAGGATCACGCTACCCCTCCCTCATAGCAACAGCAACATGAACCCCAACCCTATACGATAGGCCACAAACGGCACCCAACCCATGCGCTCGATAAAGCCGAGGAAATAGTGAATGCAGGCATAGCCGGATACCGCAGACAGGACAAAACCCAGCATCAGATCCGGCGCTGTCATATAACTTTCCGGCTGCTGCATCCAGTCCAGCATCTTCAGCCCTCCCGCCAGAATGATCACCGGAATCGACAGCAGAAAGGAAAAACGCGCTGCTGCTTCCCGCGTATAACCCAGCATCAGCGCGGCCGTCATCGTTGCACCGGAACGGGAGGTGCCCGGGATGAGCGCGAGGGCCTGTGCACAGCCCACCAGCATGGCCTGACGCAATCCCCAGTCTTCGGTGGTCTTCTGCCTGCGGCCCTGTCGGTCCGCCAGCCACAGAAGAAGACCAAAACCGATGGAGGCCAGGGCGATGACGGTTGTGGAGCGCAGTGTGGTTTCAACGATATCCTTCAGCGCCAGTCCTGCCAGACCCACCGGAATGGTGGCCACAAGGATCAGAAACAACAACCAGCCTTCCTGACTGGCCCCAAGGGAACGTTCTTTCAGGCAGATCAGCCCACCACCCAGCATGCGCAGAAGATCACGCCAGAAATATCCCACGACTGCGGCAAGGGTCCCCAGATGGACCATGCAGTCAAAGGCCAGGCCCTGATCCGGCCAACCGGTCAGGTTCGGGACAAAGACAAGATGGGCCGACGAAGAGATCGGCAGAAATTCGGTCAGCCCCTGCAACAGCGACAGGACAATCACCTGTACAGGATGATCTGCAGTGACCCCCAGCAACAGAACGACCAGTAAAAGCGACAACAGGATTTTTTTCATTCAGCACCCAGGAGGCGCGGCAAAAACCGTCTAACCTGCAACCGACTGGATAACACGGAACCGGGCATCCTCATCATTGGCAGCCAGCAGCTCGGCCGCTGCCTGTTTGGGCAGGGGCCTGCTATACAGAAAGCCCTGCATGTTTTTACACCCCATCTCCTTCAACTGCTGCAGCTGTTCCTCGGTTTCAACCCCTTCAGCGATGAGATCCAGGTTCAGTCCTTCCGCCATGGCAATGATCGCGGCAATAACGGAGTTGTCGGCCGCATTCCTGTTCATCCTCTGCACAAAACCCTGATCGATTTTCAGGGTATGGACCGGAAGTTCATGGATATAGGCCAATGAGGAATAACCGGTACCAAAATCATCAATGGCCACCTTGACCCCAGTTGCATTGAGCCGATCCAGCTTGCGTTTGGCATCGTCCATATCCTGCATCAACACACTTTCGGTCAATTCAATCTCCAATGCATCACCTGGCAACTGGGCCTTCTGCAGGGCCTGCTGGACCGTCTCCACGATATTTTCCTGATGCAATTGCAGGGCAGAAAGATTGACAGAGACACGGATATCCTGCCGCCCCATGTCTCGCCATTCGCGAATCTGCCTACAGGCCTCGATAATGACCCACTCTCCAATCTGGATGATCAGGCCGCTTTCCTCAGCCAACGGGATAAATTCAGAGGGTGACAAGCGCCCATAGTCCGGATGCTCCCAACGCAACAGGGCCTCCATGGCGACGATCTGATAACTCTCGATATCCACCTGCGGCTGGTACTCGATCAACAGTTCATTATTTTTCAGCGCACGATGCAGGCCCTGTTCCATGCTGAGATGATTGACATGCTTGGCATTCATCGCCTCGGAACAATAATGGAAGCAGTTCTTGCCGGCGGCCTTGGCAGCATACATGGCGATATCGGCATGCTTGATCAGATCGTCCATGGTCTGACCATCTCCAGGACACAGGGCAATCCCGATACTTCCCGTTACAAACAATTCCTGTCCATCTATCTCCACAGGCTTGCGCAGCTGACTCAGAAGCTTCTCGGCTACCAGCGAGACATTGGCCTCGTTTCTGGCATAGGGCAGGACCACCACAAACTCATCTCCGCCAAATCTGGCCAGGGTATCCCCCTCCCTCAGACAGGCCTTCAGCCTGTTTGCCATGGCCTTGAGAAAACTGTCGCCAATACTGTGTCCGAGAGAATCATTGATCTTCTTGAAGGCATCCAGGTCCAGAAAAAGCACTGCCACCATGGTCTTGATACGCTTGCTCTGCATGACAGCAACGCGGATGCGGTCTTCCAGAAGGGCCCGGTTCGGCAGACCGGTCAGCAGATCATGGTAGGCCTGATACTGGATGGTGGCCTCGGCCGACTTGCGTTCACTGATGTCCCGGGCGACTCCATAGGTCCCGTGAAAGCCCTTTTCACCGGGAACATTCTCATCGCTCTCTTCGTTGTAAACGCCCATCGCATTGAGTTCAATCGGAATCATATCGTTCTCGAAATCCCGATATCTGTCGTCCCGCCTCTCCTCGTCGGGTTTGCGTCTCAGGCGGATTTCGACATTGCGCGTCATACGTTCCCCGGTGCGGCGCTCGGCGACAAAATAGCTGAACTTGTCCAGGTCTTCTTCACTCAACAACACGGAAAAATGCTGGCCGATCAGATCTTCCTTTTCGTATCCGAGCATGGGCTTCACCCGATCATTGACATAGATGAACTTGCCTTCATGATCAAGCACATAGATAAAGTCGGGAGAGTGATCGACAATGAAGCGGTGCAGCTTCTCGGATTCCCTGATGTGTTGGCTGATGCGGGCATTGATGCCTTCCAGCTTCCATCGCTGATAGGCGTTTTCAACGATCGTGATCAGTTCCTTCGGGGCATAGGGTTTCTTGATGAAATCATTGGCACCCCGATGCAGGGCATGTGAGACGGCATCAAAGGAGTCTTCACCGCTGACCACAATCACTTGAATATCCGGCCAGCGATCGCTGAGGATGTCCAGCAGCTGGAAGCCATCCAGATCAGGCATCTTCATGTCCAGCAGGAGCAGATCAAAGTGCTCTGATTCAAGGCGAGCCAGTGCCTCGATCCCTCCCAGAGCGGCGTGGAGTTCATATTCCGGGCGCTCGAGCAATGCCCGTTCACTTTCGATCATCTCCTTTTCATCGTCGATGATCAGAATTTTCATCGCCTTGACTCTGCTAAATGGCATATTATCCCTCTCCCTGCCCATTATATGGCAATAATACGGTAAAAACAGTGCCTGTGTCGGCTGTTCTGCATGTGATTCGGCCTCCCAGCCTTGTAACCAGCGAATTTACAACGGACAAGCCGACACCACTGTGCTCTCCCCTCTTGGTCGACTCGACCTGTTGAAACAGATGAGGCCGAACCTCTTCAGGGATACCCGGTCCATTGTCTCGCACTTCAATTGCAAGTTCCTGCTGCCCTTCGCCATTGGTCGTGACAAAGCTGGACACCTCGATGACGCCGGTCTCCTTTTCCACCGCTTCAGCTGCGTTCTTGAGGAGATTGACCAGGATCTGCTTGACCGAGTCGCGATCGGTCTGCAGTTTGGCAAGACCTTCCTGAAGATGCAGATGCGTCGTAACGCCTTTTTCATCCAGCAGGCTATTCTCGATCAGCCGCAACTGTTTCTCAATCGTCTGGTTGATATCCACCTGATCCAGGGACAGTTCAAATTCGGTATTGCGGGCCTGATTCAGGATAGTAGAGATGCGTTCCACCTCGGAAGAGATGATGGTCAGATCCTTCTGGGCCGGGTGCCCTTCATCCAGTTTTCCACCCAAGAGATAGAGATAATTGCCGATGATATTGAGCGGGTTCTTGACTTCATGAGCCAGTACCCCCAAATGAGACTGGAAGGCTTCGGTCAGTTCATCCTGAATCTGCGCCTGCAGGTTCAGCAACCTTTTCGACTGTTGCATGATCTGCGACAACGTGGAAGCAAAGGCAGGCATGAGCAACAACGCCCATTCATCCCGAACGGGCGCCTCAAAGCCCAGTATCACCACACCTTCAGTCTGGCCAGCAATCACCAGTGGATATGCATGGATCTGATCTGCGGCCAGCAAGGACATCAACTGCATATCCTGGACCACTGTGGAAGCCGGATCCAGGTCATCCCCACACCACTGTGTGGCTACGGCAGATCGCAAGACACCTATAATGCGTGATGCCTCCAACGTCAGCGGTATCCTCATGTCCTGCAACAGTGACATGTTGTCTGCACATCCACTGAAAACCTGCAGTGTTTCATCATTCTTCAGCAG
>RFGN01000430.1 GCA_003696645.1 Gammaproteobacteria bacterium
CTTAAAATCAAGAACCCGGACGGGGACATCATTTTTCAGACCAGCCCCGTAAACAATGCGCCCGTGCCCTTTGCTTTCACCGTCAACCTGCCCTTGGAGGAAGGCAACTATGAACTCGAGGTGCGTGACGACGACACTTTTGGATCTGAAACCTGTGGAACCGTCAACTTCAACCGCACCACCACGGGCACACTGGCCAGTGGCTCGCTGGAGGTAGCGCTGGATATCATACATCCCGTCACCACCATCCAGACCACCGATACCGTGCGGGTGTACGAGCTTCCGGAACAACCGTTTGTGGAGCCGGCTCCGGCTGTGCAGGCCTGTTCAGGAGAATCGGTTTTGCTGACTGTGAATTACGACGACAACCTCCAGTGGTACCGGGACACCACTTTGCTTTTCGGGGAAAATTTCCCGGAGCTGATGACCGATGAACCCGGCAACTATTGGGTCAGTTACACCAGTCCTGATGGCTGTAAGGTGGAATCCGATGCGGTCAATTTCACGCTGCTGCCACTGCCCGCTCCTCCGGCATTTTTCAACGACAAAAATTTGCTCAGGGTGAACGAGCCCAGCCTGCTTCCTGCCAATCACGAATTGCAGTGGCTGGTCAATGGAGTTGCCGTTCCCGGAGCCAATGGCATGGAGTTTTGCATTACCGAACCAGGCACTCAACTCTACACTCTACTCGTAACCGATCTGGATTCAGGTTGTAAGCAGGAGTACTCTCTGGGGGCTACTTACGATCCGGATTTCGATTGTTTGACGCCGGTGGGAGAGGCATTGAGTGAAATCGGTATAGATGTTTATCCGAATCCTGGCCCCGGGCAAGTATTTGTGGAGATTCAGAGTGAGTCCGAAACCATTTTAAACATCACTATTTTCAATGGGTTGGGCCAAGCTGTGGAAGTTGAGGACATCACAGTTGTTGGAAGAAGGCGCTTTGAATTCGACCTGGGACAATATGGTGAGGGGCTTTATCTCCTAACCGTGGCTGCCAATGGACAGGTCTATACCAAAAAGGTGATAGTTCAGAATTGATTCATCATCAACTTACAGTGAAGCCAGCAACTCCGCCAGTGCCACACCCAAAAAATTGGCCACTGCCAGCCCCACCAGGCTGGTGATGATGCCCGAAACTACAATGCTGCGGTTATGGAGCACGGCCGCTATCTGCCCGATGAACGGCGGGCCGTAAAAACCAGCCGTGCTGGTAATGACCATGGTGTCCCTGTCAATGTTAAACAGGCGGCAGAGGATGACATGAAAAAACACCGAAAGCAGTAAAACCGATCCGGCGAAGGCAATGTGGGTGCCCCCGTTGGTCAATATCTCTCCAATGTCTGCCATCATGCCGATGGCCACACAGAAGATCAGCAGCAGGTATTCTCCGCTCTGA
>RFGN01000431.1 GCA_003696645.1 Gammaproteobacteria bacterium
CATGACCTTGTCAGCGAGAACCTGACCCTGCTGCCAGAGTCACCCATGACACTAGAAGGTAGGGGCATATACCCCGGTACCGAGGCTGGGATCCCAGTCAAATCCTGTCTGAGCAACTGTTCCGGTAAAACCGGCACGCCCAAATGCCGCAATCACCCCCTCGGTTCGGGGCGCAGAGGGCCCGCCAGTAATGTGTGCCTTTTGTAACGCCACAGTCCCGGAATTGTTGAAATCCTGTGCCAGCCAGATCATGTCCATCTTCTGGTCACCCGGCAGAACATCAACAGTATTGCCCGCTATCGTTACCGAACCACTGTTGTAATTTGCCAGTTTGCTTCCCTTCAGATCGGTATGTGCCATGACAGCCTTGCCACCATTGACCTCTCCAACCAGCTGCTTGGTCTGCATAATATACCCGGCATCAGCTGCCGAGGCACCGGCATTGGTAGAAACCTCAAGAAACTGAAAACTGGTAAAAAATTCGGTAGAGTTGGTCCCGTTTCCCTGACTATCTGAAAAGATCTGATTGATCTCTTCGGTCCCGCGACCTGCCGCTGCATCCGCCGCTGTCCAGAAGGTTCCATTGAGCCGGATATCTGTAGATTCAATATCAAACCTGGCATTATTGATGTTTGATATCCCTGTTGCCAGATTGGCTATCCGGGTCTTGCGGGCACCACCTGTGCTCCCGTTGACATTAACAAATATTTCATCGGCATATTCCAACTGGGCAGGCGCCAGAGCCGTTTGTCCCGCATACACGCCAGCCAAATCTGCCTTGCGATCGGACAGAAGCGTCTGCATATAACTATTCGTGCCATCACTCAGTGTCCTCTGTAGAAACCCATCATCGGTCGCGGTAACCGTGCAGGTAAATCCCGCAGGACAGGTCGCCTGAAATGCCGCCTTGGCGCCGGTTGTGTTTAAGGAGTACTGATCATAGGCAATAGGGGAACCGGCAAAGCCTTGTGTCGCGAACACTGGCAACGTACTCAATACGGCAAGGTTTATTGGGCTTCTTCTTATCATTACTCCCTTTTGTCAGAAAAAAACTAATTTGAACAAACATAGTTATTATGGCAACAAAGTCTATACCATAAATAATACAATTACTAGGCATATACATAAATTTTTAACCAATAATTAAGAAAAGCCCGTGGACTCAGGAGATTGATAAATATGATCTAGAAAGAAAAAGGCTCCAGCCCGAAAGAGCACTGAAGCCACACGAGTGTGAAGGGAGGATATTTCAATATTGCATGCAAAAAAAAACCGGCCCCCCTGGTAAGGAGGACCGGTCTAGTCAGCTTACGCTGGGTGGTGATTATTCGAAATCGCCGAAGGTCACTTCACCCTGCAGTTCAACGGTGCTATCGGTGTTGGTGCCATCGTCATCGCTGCGCCATTCCAGCTTGAAATCCAGATTGTCGGCGGCATTATAGATGCCGTCTACAGTGATAGAACTGGTATCCTGCATAGCAGCCGGATTGTAGCTGACGTTGTCGTAACGCACGGCGGCAGAGAACATGTCGTTGAAAGCAAAGGAACCACCAATCGCCCAAGCAATATCAGCCTTGTCAGCCGTCGTTGTAGTTGTTGACCCTGCCGGGACATTCGTCACACCATCGGTGCCAAAGATCTCGGCATAGACACTGAACATGTCTTGCTCATAAACGGCATTCACATCCCAGGCATTGCCCGCTCTTGTACCTGAAAGGTTCTGCGAACCCTTATCATCGGCGGTACGGAAGGCCGCTGCGATGTTCAGACCTTCCATGGCCTCGACATTCCCGGCGATCAGGAAGGAGTTGGTTTCTGCCGTACCATTCACCTCGTCCAGGATACCGACGGTCAGGTTGACGGTACCCAGATTGAAATCGGCGGTGGCCCCATCGATATTGTGCTCGAACAGGTTGAA